>CAMBXJ010000361.1 GCA_945871455.1 Asaia bogorensis | reverse complement strand
TCAGATCGGTCCAACCAGCCGAGAGGGTGATGGCCTCGGCCAGGCTGGCTGGCGGCTTCGTCGCGGACTGTTCGTGGTTCGGTTGGATGTCGGTCGTGGTGATCGCGTTCATCGGTCGGATTCTCCTGGTTTTGGGTGAGCGGAAGGTTTCGGAAATTCGGGAAAACGGCGGTCAACAAACACAGCAGATTGGGGGTGGGCCGTCTTCCCGAAGTCGGCGGAAGTCATTGATCCGTTGAGGTATTGGTCGCCGGGCTTATCGGAGCCGTCTGGCGGTTCAGAATCCCCGTGGATCACCCGGAGAAGCTCCACCTCGGTGAAGAACACCGAGCGTCCGATGCGTACGGGATGGAGATGTCCGCGCTGGACCCAGGTTCTGAGAGTACGATCCGATCGCCCGAAGAAGGACGCTGCCTCTCGGACGGTGTAGAGACGCGGAAGCAAGGCAGTGTGATCGGCAGGGGCATCCGGGGGTTCGTCGTCTGCCGGTTCCGTTAAGGTGTCGTGGAACGCATCCGCATCCTGATGCCCGGCGGGGCGTCGCTCGGGCTCGACTTTGGATCCCACAGTCCGGGTAGGGCGGTCGATTGGTTCAGTCAGACCTGGGGTTTGCGATCGTCGCCTGGCCTGATGGGCGGCGCGGACGGGTCGGGTTTGAACTGGCATCGTCGGTTCTCCGAGCTGCAGAGAACGTCCCAGCAAAGCTGGCCTGTCGCCGTGTCCAGCCTAAATCGTCATCCCGATGCATTTTTTTATGGGTGTCGCGGTTATCCGCGAATGCATTTGTCGAGGACCGGTCGATACTATTATAGTAATAACTGATGTATGTATTGAATTATTGTCTTACCATACTATATATACTATGCGGATATTATTCTTCACCGCCGTTCCTGCAATACACGAACATCAATCCGGCACTTGTCCGGCGCGTTATTGTGCGTTTCGCCGTCCGCGGCCGGCCTGAAACCGGCAAGAGGAAACAGCGGTGAGGTTCCTTCCCGAAAGGGGAACCCATGACAAACCAATATTCTGATGATCAGTCGGCAGATGGCGACGTGCCGCCGGTTTCCGACGCAGCCAACAGGGAAGCCGCGGAACGTGCTGTTCTGCGGACCGTCGATGGGCTTGTTCACGCCCTCGGTTCGGCGCGGCGAGCCGTTGCCTCCCTTGAGGAGACGCGTCAAATACTCGCCCCGACACTGACCGGGGACGAGGTCAAGCAGGCGTGGCTCGGATGCAACCTGTTCCTGCGCGACGCCTTCCAGGATCTCCACGAATGCGGCATGGAGGTCGGCAATACACTCCGCGCCATGCTGGCGCGGGACTGATCATACTCTGACCACGTAACCCCGTCCGGGTCACCCGGGCGGGGTTTTCGCGTTTGCGGTCGGCGCGCGATTTTCTTTGGGACGTCGTTTTGCCAGTTGACGCGGGTACCGTGGTTCCGTGGCCTCCTGATCGCGACCGGGGAAAAGGTCGGTCTGGACGATTGCGTTCCGTCGCCTGTGCCTACCGGCTCTCGGATCGCTCGGGAGGTTGGACCGCTCCGAAACGGCCATCGGCAACGATGGTTCGGCAAGTGCGGTGCTCACCCCGGACCCGCCGGGGAAGGCTCTCCGCGGTTGTGTCGTGACCCTCGCGGGCTCCTCACAGCCGGTTCCGGGAGAACCAAGGGGCGCATACGTGCTGCGGCGATGCTTGCACGAGACGAAGGCCGGGTTCTCACCCCGCACCAGCCCTCCGGCTGCGGCGGGACATCTCCGACCCCCCTGCTGGCCGGCACTGGCCGATGGGATAGCTGGACCATGAATGCCCTGACGCGGGCCGCAGCGTGGAGGTTCATCCCTCCGTCAGCGCCGAGAGGCGCCGAACTGCGGGGGCGGCGGTTTGGTCCCCCGATAGCGGGACAGTCCAGCGATAGGCTTATTGTGTCCCCGAGCTTCCGCGCGCCCTCAAAACGCAGGGCAGGGTTCGCGGAGGCGGAGCTTTGCGTGCTGGGTCGGCCGAGCAGGGGCGGTGCAGCGGACAGCGGGGATGCAACTCGTTTCTTTCCGCGGTGCTCGCATGGTAATGTGGGTCATGAACGAGCCACCTTTCACCGTCCTGCCGCCGAACGATTGCTACGCCCATTCCCTGCACGACCGTCCGCCCGATGAGTGGGAGACTCTGGCGGCACATGCCTTGGCGGTCGCCGAATACGCGTCAGAGTTTGGCGCGATCTTGGGTTGGGCCGGAATGGCGCGCGCGGCTGGATTGCTTCATGACGCCGGCAAAGCTTCAGCGGAGTTCCAGGCCTATATCAGGAGCCAGGGCGGCAGCGTCGATCATTCCACGATGGGAGCACGCCTGGCCTACAGCCGCTACCCGGACTTTGCTGGCCGCACCTTGGCGCTTTGCATCGCGGGTCATCACGCCGGCCTCGCCGACGCAGAGGATCTCGACCGACGGCTCGACACGACGCGGACAAGGATTCCCGATGGCTCGGGTTGGATCAATCACATCAGCGCGCCTCTGAAAGGTGATCTGAGACCCAGCCGAGCCTTTAAGGCGTCCGGCGCGGAGCAAGATGGCTTTATGCGGGCATTCCTTGTGCGGATGCTGTTCTCCTGCCTCGTCGATGCGGACTTCCTGGCGACCGAGGCCTTCATGTCCGGCGGCACCATCGATCGGGGGGTTCCGGTCGGTCTCGAAACCTTGCGAACCCGGTTAGCAACCCATATGCACCAGATACGCCGACACGCGAAGGCGACTGAATTGAACCGGCTGCGTGCCGAAATACTCGATCACGCCGTCGCCATGGCGGCTGAACCTCCCGGCTTTTTCACCCTGACTGTCCCCACGGGCGGCGGCAAGACCCTTGCGTCCCTGAGCTTCGCGCTCAAGCATGCAGTGAGGTATGGTAAGAGCCGGGTAATCTACGTGATCCCGTATACGTCGATTATCGAGCAGACCGCCGATGTGTTCCGCGCGGCGGTCGGCGCCGAGGCGGTGCTGGAGCATCACAACAACTTCGACTGGGAAGTGGCGGCAAGGCACGGGGATGACGGCGGGGATGAGCGCGACGGGCTTGGCGTGTTGCGCCGGGCGGCCGAGAACTGGGATGCGCCGATTGTTGTCACCACCGCCGTGCAATTTTTCGAAAGCCTGTTCGCCAACCGGACCTCAGCCTGCCGCAAGCTGCACAATATCGCCGAAAGCGTGATCGTGTTGGATGAGGCGCAGACCTTGCCGCAACGGTTTCTGCTGCCCTGTCTCGCGGCGCTGGACGAATTGCAGCGGAATTACGGGGCATCGGTGGTCCTGTGTACTGCGACTCAGCCGGCATTGAGGCGCCAGGATGACGCTCTGCGGGACGAAAAGGGGCGGTCGCTGGGGCTGGATATCCCCGACGCGCGCGAATTGGCGCCTGATCCGATTACGCTATACAGAAGACTGAGGCGCGCTTCGGTCGAGGTTCGTCCGGGTGCCACGACCGATGAGACCGTCGCCGCCCGCTTTGTCGAAGCGCCGCGAATGCTGTGCATTGTCAACAGCCGAGCGCATGCGCGGGCGTTGTTTGATCGGATTGGCGGGATGCCGGGCGCGGCCCATCTGACAACGCTGATGTGCCCGGCGCATCGCCGGCAGGTGCTGGCCGCGCTACGGGAGCGGCTGAAGGCCGGCGAACCCGTGCGGCTCGTGGCGACCTCGTTGATCGAGGCGGGTGTGGACATCAGCTTTCCGGAGGTTTGGCGGGCGATGGCCGGGGTGGACTCCATCGCCCAGGCCGCCGGGCGCTGCAATCGCGAAGGGGAGTTGCTGCCCGAGTTCGGTCGCGTTGTCGTATTCACACCCGCCGATGGTCGTACGCCCCGCGCTTTCCGAATCCCCCAGCAGGCGGCGGCGGGCGTTCTGCGTGACCATCCTGATCCGCTGTCGCTGGAAGCGGTGGGCGCGTTTTTTCGCCAACTCTGGTTTCAGAAGGGTGCCCAGGCGCTGGACGCGGCCAGGATAGGCGACCGTCCCGGCCTGGGAGTACTGCCCGCCCTGTCGGAAACCGCGTTGGGCTGCCGATTTCCGTTCGCGAGCATCGCCGACGCGTTCCGCCTGATCGACGAAGTCATGCTGCCGGTGGTGGTGCCGTGGAACGATGAGGCGACGGAGGCACTGAACACTGTCGCGTCCGCGCCGAAGCCTCCGCGCCAGGCACTGCGGAAGTTGCAGCAATTCACGGTGGGCATCCCGCGCCGAGCGCACGCGGTGTGGTTGCTTTCGGGCGTGATCGTTCCGGTGCGGCGGGATCTCGGGGATAGCCTGCTGCGGTTCGTGGACATGGCGCATTACCGGGATACGACGGGGGTCGACCTGGCGGAAACGACATGGCGGGCGGCGGAGGACAATGTGTGGTAGCGAGCATCGGAACGCGGTAGCCTCTCGGTAGCGTCTGCTTTCCGTTGAGCGTACGGATGCACAGCCTCGACACGAGTCCACATGATACCGGAGAACCACGATGGCCTACGGTGTAAGGCTGCATGTCTGGGGCGATCGCGCCTGCTTTACCAGACCCGAAATGAAAGTGGAGCGCGTGTCCTACGACGTCCCCACGCCCTCGGCGGCACGCGGCATCCTGGAAGCCATCCATTGGAAACCCGCCATCGTCTGGCGAATCGACCGCATTCACGTCCTGAAGCCGATCCGCTTCGCCAGCTTTCGCCGCAACGAAGTCGGCGCCAAGGCCAGCGCCGCGCT
>CAMBXJ010000360.1 GCA_945871455.1 Asaia bogorensis | reverse complement strand
TTCGGTCATGGAGGCAGTTTGCCGCCGATGATTCACGCCGCATAGGTCGGGTCCGCCGCGGGCAAAGGCGCGCGTTTGCGGTGGACCACGACCACGGACCCAGGCCCTCGCCTCAAACGACCGGCACGCTATGGCGCCTGCGCATCCCTTGCGGGCAATATGGCGCAACAGGGGACACCAAGCCATGCCAGACACACCAGAAGTCGACTACATTGTCGTGGGCGCCGGATCGGCCGGATGCGTCATGGCGGCTCGCCTGACGGAAGACCCCGCCACCAAGGTCATCCTTCTGGAAGCCGGCGGCCCGGACCGCAATCCCTGGATCCACATCCCCCTCGGCTACGGCAAGACCATCATCGATCCGAAGGTGAACTGGTGCTACGATACCGAACCCGACCTGAACGGCCGCCGCTTCTACTGGCCACGCGGCAAGGTGCTCGGCGGCTCATCTTCCATCAACGGGCTGGTCTACATCCGCGGCCAGCCGCAGGATTTTGACCATTGGCGGCAGTTGGGCAATGCGGGATGGTCGTTCGACGACGTGCTGCCCTATTTCCGCAAATCCGAGGACAAGATCGGCGGCGGCGACGATTTGCACGGCACCGGCGGCCCTCTGGCGGTCTCCGAGGTCGATGACTATGACCCGATCAGCAAGGCCTTCATCAAAAGCGCGCTCGATCTGGGGTTCCCGCGCAATCCCGATTTCAACGGCCGCGTCCAGGAAGGCGCGGGGTACTACCATCTGACCACCCGAAACGGCCGGCGCTGCTCCACCGCGGTCGGCTATCTGCGTCCGGCGATGAAGCGGCCGAATTTGCAGGTCATCACACATGCCATGTCCGAACGCATCGTGCTGGAGGGCAAGCGCGCCGTCGGCGTCACCTATCGCCAGAACGGCACGCTGCACACCATCCGGGCGCGCCGCGAAGTCATCGTGTGCGGCGGGGCGCTGAACTCGCCCCAGCTTCTGTTGCTGTCCGGCATCGGACCGGGGGCGCATCTTTCCGAACACGGGATCGCGGTGCGCCACGATCTGCCTGGTGTGGGACAGAGCATGCAGGACCATTTCCAGGCCCGGATCGTGCTGAAATGTCGCTTCCCCATTACTGTAAACGACATCATGATGAGCAAGATCAGCATGGTGAAGACCGGCCTGGACTACCTGTTCCGCCGCAAGGGACCGCTGACCATCGCCGCCGCGCAGGCCGGCCTGTTCGCTCGCACGCGGCCGGAACTGGAAACGCCCGACGTGCAGTTCGCGACGGTCAATTTCAGCGCCGATCGACCGGCGGAAGGCTTGCACAAATTCTCCGGCTTTTCCCTGGTCTCCTACCAGTTGCGCCCGGAAAGCCGCGGCGAGTTGAAGCTGAAATCGGCCGACCCATCGGCGCCGCCCGCGATGCACCCCAACTATCTTGCCACCGAAACCGATCGGCAAACCATCATCGACGCCCTGAAACTGGCGCGCCGCCTGCTGGGCACGCCGGACATGCAACATTTCATCACCGGCGAGTATATCCCCGGCGAGTCAGTCCGTACCGACGACGAATTGCTGGACTACGCCAAGCAATATGGCGGCACCGTCTTCCATCCCACCAGCACCTGCAAGATGGGCAGCGACAGGATGGCGGTCGTCGATCAGGAGTTGCGGGTGCACGGGATGGAGGGACTGCGGGTCGTCGATGCCTCCATCATGCCGGCCGTGGTGTCGGGGAACACCAATGCCGCCACGATCATGATCGCGGAGAAGGCCGCGGATATGGTGCGCCACGGGGTAAGCCTGGCACGGGCGGCGTGATCCGGCGCTATGCCTTCCACATGATAAACGGATGGGACCGCGGTAACCGCCTCCATGGCAGGCACCCTTGGGAGACACCATGCCCGGAATGAAGCGGTCCTGTTCCGTTTGCGGTGGCACGACCTTCGCCAGCCTGACCATCCTGTCGGACCGGCTGGTTGCCGAGTGGGAACTGTCGGCCGCCGAAGCCAATTACATGAATCGCCAGCAGGGCGAATACTGCGCGTCCTGCCATGCCAATCTGCGCTCGATCGTGCTGGCCGATGCGCTGCGCGCGGTCTGGGGCACGCGGCTTCTGTTGCGAGACTTCTGCCGATCGGCGGACGCGGCGGCGATCTCGGTCCTGGAGTTGAACCAGGCCGGCATGCTGCATCCGTATTTGGCCGCACTGCCGGGGCATCGCCTGGCCACCTATCCAGACATCGACATGCTCGCTTTGCCATACCCTGACGACGCCTTCGACGTCGTGGTCCACTCCGACACCCTGGAGCATGTGCCCGATCCGGTGCGGGCTTTGGCCGAATGCCTGCGGGTGACCCGACCGGGCGGCGCGGTCTGCTATACCGTGCCTGTCGTGGTGGGGCGGCTGTCGCGCGATCGAGCCGGCCTGCCGCCAAGCCATCATGGCCCGCCGGACGACACGCGGGACGATTTTCTGGTGCACACCGAATTCGGCGCGGATGTCTGGACCTATCCCATGCGTGCGGGTTGTTCCGATGTGAGGATCTTCGGTTTGGACCACCCGACCGCCCATGCCATCGCCGCGTTTCGCGGGCAGGGCGACATTCGACGCCCCGCCGAAGCCGGCGCCGCCGTCGATTTTGAACGACTGGCGGCAATTCAGACCGAAGAAGCAACGCGCCAGGCCATGATCGTCGATGTCATGCGGCGATCGACGTCCTGGCGGGTGACCGCACCGTTGCGCGCGCTGGGGCGTTTGTTGCGACGAAAGTTGCGATGAAAACCATTCCGACAACGATTCTTGCGATGAATTCGGTGCCTCAATCCCGAGTCGGCGCGTGGCAGGATTGCAACCTGCACCGCGGCCGTCGAGGTTCCACGCAACCAGTAACAGGCACGAAACGGAGCGACCCATGGACATCGCCATCAACAGTCTCGTGGAAGGCGCCCGGGCCGCGACCGGCGCGGTCGGGATCATCGATGTGTTCCGCGCCTTCACCACCGCCGCCGTGGCCTTCGCCAACGGAGCGTCGCGCATCGTCATGGTGGGCTCGGTCGAGGAAGCGGTGGCACTGCGCGCGTCGGGCGACGTGCAATTCTGCATGGGGGAGGTGCGGGGGCGCCGACCGGACGTGTTCGACTTCGGAAACTCCCCATTCGAGGTCTCGACCATCGCGTTTCACGGACAATCGATCGCCCAGAGAACCAGCGCGGGCACCCAGGGCATCGTGTCCGCGCGTGGCGCCAGCCGCCTGTATGCCACATCCCTGGTGATCGCCACCGCCACCGCCCGGGCATTGGCATCCGGGGGGGCGGCCGGGGGAGCGCCCGGCGCCCCGGACCGCATCACCCTGGTGGCAATGGGCAATGCCGGCGTCGAGCGCACCGACGAGGACGAACTCTGCGCCATCCATATCCGCAACATCCTGCAAGGCCGGTCCGGCGACGCTGCGGCCGTGCGCCAGTTGATCCTGGCCGGAGGCGAGGCTGCCGGCTTTCGCGACCCCGCCAATCCGAACCGTCACCCGGGCGACCTGGAGATCGCGTTGGATGTTGACCGCTACGATTTCGCGATCCGGGTGACGGTGGAGGATGGCCGGCCGGTTGCGCGGATGGAGCGGCATCGGGCTGCCTGACGGGCTCTGGGCAGGCCGGTCGCGGGGTCATATGGGCCGCGGGCAACGCGCAACGATCATCGCACCATCTGGCGTTGAGCACGGGTCTCTGTACATCATGGTGGGTGCAGACCGGGAATCCACAACTCGCGGTATTGATTTCGGTGAAGTGACGGCCTGCCTGAACCGCCCATGACGGTGCAGGCAAGCCGAGCGGCAAATGAGGCAATGTATAGTCGCGCGTCGCGTCAGGTTATGCCGGTGCGGCAGAAATCCGCCTCGGAGCCTGCTGCCAGAACAATCGCGCCCGGTCCGGCAAACGCCGATCAGCGGCGGTAGATCGCCGCCAATGGCAGGTCGATCCCGATCTCCGGCAGAGGTACAGCGGCGTCCAGGCCTTCGCTCTCCTCGGGTTCCCAGGCCGCCGACCGACGCATCACCGTGACCTCGGGCCGATCCGTCTCCAGAATGACATAGACCATGATCCCCGGGACAGCCGCATATTCCAGCGGCTTGACCCGGCGATCGGTCAGGGCGGTGGAAGGTGAGATTACCTCGAACACCGCGGTCGGTTCGATGATGTCGGTGTCTTCATCGGGCATGCGGCAAACGACCGTGGCATCGGGATAGCGGACCCGGCCAGGCGTTCGCACCTTCAATTCCGGTCCAAAAGCCTCGCATCGGGGAGGAACGCGGTTGACCAGAAGGGCGGTCAGGCGGGTGATCGTGCGGACATGGGATACGCTCCCCCCCGGCATGGCCAGGGGTTGAACCCCGTCGAACTCGTAGCGCAGGGACTGCGTCCGCTCCCATGCCAGAAATTCATCGACCGTCAATGGTTTCAGCGAGGCGCTCATGGGCCGGATCCATCCGTTCACAACCACATGCAGGATAGCACGAACCGTTCCCCCGCGACAGCAAACGCCCCACCCTGCCGTATCCCGGTCCGATCGGCACCCACCCGATTGACTCCCCAGGCAACCAAGCCATCCTCCCCCAACCACCGACCGGGGAGACACCAGCGCTATGGCCCAGCAGGACACACTCGAAGCCGATTTTGTCATCGTGGGCGCCGGGTCCGCCGGCTGCGTCATGGCCGCCCGCCTTACGGAAGACCCCGCCACCAGCGTCATCCT
>CAMBXJ010000359.1 GCA_945871455.1 Asaia bogorensis | reverse complement strand
CGGTCATCTGAAAGGCATCCCAATCATGGACATCTCCGGCAAGACAGCCATCGTCACCGGTGCCGCTTCGGGCATCGGTCTGGGCATCGCCACCGCGCTTGCGGAAGCGGGCGCCAACGTCGTCATGGCCGACATCCAAAAAGCCGCGGTGGAGCAGGCGGCCCATGGCCTGTCCGGCACCAACAAGCGTGTCATGGCGGTTCAGATCGATGTCACGCAAGAACAGTCCGTGCTCGACGCACTGGCCGAGGCCGAACGTAACTTCGGAAAACTCCATATCGCCTGCAACAATGCCGGCGTGCCGATGCACGGGACTCGCATGGTCGATGTGCCGCCCAGCGATTGGCAGTTCGTGATCGGGGTGAATGTCTGGGGCATCATCCACGGCATCCGCCACTTCGTGCCCGCCATCCTGAAGCACGGCGAGGAAGGGCACATCGTCAACACCGCCTCGGTCGCTGGGTTCCAGAACCGCCGCGGCACCGACCAGGGGCCGTATTCGATGACCAAATACGCCGCGCTGTCGCTGTCGGAAGCGCTGGAGATCGAACTGGAGGGCACCAATATCGGCGTTTCCGTCCTCTGCCCGGGTCCGATCGCGACGAATATCGCGCGCGGCGCCCGCAATCGGCCGGACCATATGGGCGGTCCGTTGATTAAGGCGAATGACGAGGCGATCCTGGCCGAACGTCTGGCGGCATCCGGGCTCGATCCGATGAAAGTCGGAGAGCGGGTGGTGGATGCGATCCGCACCAAGACGTTCTACGCGTTCGTCAGTGCGGTTCCCGCCGACGTCATCAGGGCTCGCCATCGGCGGATCGAGGCGGCATTGGACAGCCCGTGGGTCACGCATTACTGAGCCGCTGACACCAACCCCTCGCTCGGCCCGCGACCTGTGCTCCCACGGTGCTATCCGCGCATGGGGGCGGCGGTGCGGGCCGCTGCGGGGCTTCGCACCGATACCCGGCAGCCGCCGCAATGACCAACGGGCCGAGCAAACCATCCCTTCGCCCGCACGTTGGCGATCGAATCGGCTCAGGCGAGGGTCGTCGCCGTCCGACCCAGGACCGCCTGCGTGTGGGACGCGATCATCGCTTCCTCGTCGGTCGGGATGACGAAGACCGTCACCCGCGACCGGGGCGAGGAAATCACCTCGGCACCCTGGCGGTTGGCGCCGCGGTCAAGGTCGATGCCGATCCACCCCATGCCTTCCAGCACCCGCTCCCGCACGCGCCAGGCGTGTTCGCCGATGCCGCCGCAGAACACCATCGCATCCAGACCTTCCAGGGATGCGGCCAGGCCGCCCAATTCCCGGCGAATGCGGAATACGAAATACTCGATGGCCTGGCGCGCTTCTTCCCGGTCCGACGCTTCCAGGTCCCGCATATCGTGGGACACGCCGGACAGGCCCTTCAACCCGGAGTCGCGGTACAGCAGATCGGAGATCGCCTCCGCGCTCATGCCCTTTTCCTGCATCAGGAACAGCACGACGCCGGGATCGAGTTGCCCACAGCGGGTTCCCATCGGCAGTCCGTCCAAAGCGGTGAAGCCCATCGAACTGGCGATCGACTGGCCGTCGCGGATCGCGCACATGGACGCCCCGTTGCCCAGATGCGCAACGATCACCCGGCCGGCCGCGTGCAGCGGAGCGATCCGTTGCAGCCGCTGGGTGATGTATTCATAGGACAGGCCGTGAAACCCATAACGCCGCACGCCCATGTCGTAGAATTCCAGGGGCAGGGCGAAGACATCGTTGACGAACGGATGCGTGCGGTGGAATGCCGTGTCGAAGCAAGCGACCTCCGGCACGTCCGGCCATGCCGCTCGCGCCGCCATGATCCCGGCGAGGTTGTGCGGTTGGTGCAACGGCGCCAGCGGCACCAGGGTTTGCAGATGACTTAATACATTGTCATCGATCGCCACCGGGGCATCGTAGCGCGTGCCGCCATGCACCACGCGATGGCCCACCCCGATCACGTTGGCATCGCCAAACGCCGCCTGCCGCCAGCCCAGGACGCGTTCCAATGATTGCGCGTGGAATGGGGCGCCGGCGTCGTTCGCCCAGGCGTCCTGGTGTGTTTCCGCACCATCCGGGCCGCGCACCCTGATGCGCCGCTCACCGCCCAGCATCTCGGCCAGGCCCACCGAGAGCGGCGTCGGTTCATCGCCGCCAACGTCGAACAGCGCGAACTTGATCGACGACGAACCCGCGTTGAGCGTCAGGATATGGCGGCTCATCGCGTCACCTCCTGCTGGACCTCACGCTTGACCGCGCTGACCCCGGTCGCCAACCAATGCGCATACAGCACCGCCACCGCGCACGAGAACATCCGCGACCGCTCATCATCCGCTCGGCTGGTCAGCAGGATCGGCACCCGCGCGCCAATCACGATGCCCGCGCCTTCGGCTTGCGCGGCATAGGTCAGTTGCTTGGCCGTCATGTTCCCGGATTCCAGGTTCGGCACAATCAGCACATCGGCTTGTCCCGCGACGACCGACCCCAGCCCCTTGGTCCGCGCGGCCGAGAGGCTGATCGCGTTGTCCATCGCCAGCGGACCGTCCACGACGCCCCCGGTGATCTGGCCCCGTTCGGCCATCTTCGACAGCACGGCGGCATCCAGCGAGGACTGAATCTTCGGATTGACGGTTTCAACCGCCGACAGGACCCCGACCTTGGGCGTGACGATCCCCAGGGACCGCGCCAGATCGATGGCGCACTGCACTACTAACCCTTCAATTCCTCGCAGGCCGCGACGATTTTCCGTCAGGCAGCCAATTGCAACACCTTACTCGTCCCAATATTTCGTATTCCGATCAAAGCCGTGACGATGACGCGGCCCTGGTCACTGAGGTGGTAGCGATGAGTGCCCTGGACTTTCCTGATGAGGCGCGATGCGCGCGTAGCAGTACCAGTTTGCGAGACACCGCGGCGGCGTGACGCCGTTGCTCCTCACGCGGGGCGCCGTCATCGGCATACAGCAACGCGCGCAGGTCGCGATTGCGGAAGCCGTTGATGGTAAACTCGCCGCGGCTGATCACCTCGATCAGTTTGGCGTCGTTGGGAGCATGGGGGTTGAACGGCCGGCACGCCCGGCCGCCGTGTTTGACGGGCTGTGCCAGCTTCGTGGTCAGTTCGCCGAGCGAGGTGGTATCCTCGACCGAGGCCAAGGCCCGGAGGTAGCGGCCGTTGGCGGCCTGGGAGACCTCGGCGCGCCGGTGAAGGTCGGCGATCCCCTTGCGCATGGTGTGCCAGGCCGGTTCGGCGTCCGGTTTACCCTCCGGCGTGCGGAACGACTTAAACCCCGCCGCGTCATTGATCGTCGTCTCGACCCGGAGCACGCTGCCTTGCTTATCGTACATCTTGATCGAGTTGCCGCCCAGGCGGTGTTTGATTCGCACGCCTTCCGGGCGGGTCTTCATGTCGCTGGCCACCTCCGCCTTCAGTTGCGGCGGCACATCACCGGAGGGAGGGATGGCCTTGCCCAGGAAGCGCATGACGTCCGGGCTGAGGAATGTGGTCAGGCCGTGATGCACCAGCTTCGGATACAGCCGTGCCAAAGATTTTGTGTCGCGGAACAAGATGTCGGTGGCCCATTCGCTCTGGTATGTTGACCAGTAATACTCCACCGGACAGGCCTGGAACATTTCGTCATGCAGCGGGTTCAGTCCGCGCGCGATGGTATCGAGCAAGTCCGGCCAGGCGGCTTTCACCTGCTGGTCCATGAGATGCTGAGCCCGTGCGGGGTCTTCAATCCAGGTGAAGCAGTTCTCCCGCTGAACGTAGCCGATGCCCGCGGTGTCCATCGAGCGGGCCAGCCATTCCCGTCCGTTGATGCAGATCTGAATGGAGAACGGAAACCAGGTCTGGATACGGGCATGCATGAACCCGAATATAGGATGAATTTGGTAATGATACAGAAACAGGCACTTGCGATGGCGCGGCACCAATTTCAGGTGTTTGCTCTCGCGGTCGCGGACGATCTCATACGATAAGCAGGGTTCGACGGCGGTGAGAATGCAGATCAACCCTTCGGTGATGCCGTCCGCTCTGGCGATCTCGCGGGCGATTTGTTCCTTGCTGGTCCCGCTCGAAGGAAGATAGCGGACCGGCCGGGACGTCCGGCGCGCCACCTCGGCCGACGCCTCTTTCAGCCGCCGGGTCAGCGCTTCAGCATGGCTGACGAAGTCTTTCAGCAGGACGCCCATCGCCCAGAGGTAGGACATCATCCCGCCACTGTAAGCCAGCCTTCGTAACGTGCCGCGGAAGACCAGCCGGTCGAACCCGGATAGAGTGCCAATGACAGCGTTCGCGTGTTTCGATAGAAATTGGTCCACGGCGTTCCCCTCCGGCTGGTCTGGTGTCTTTCGAAGGAAACCAGTTTAGCCGGTCAGAGTGAGGGACGCCGTACTTACCGGTTTGGTTGCGGCCAATGGCTGCGCTGTGCTTCTTCCGTGTATTCGCCATGTCTCACCTCCGGCCTCACGGCCGCTCCAAGCGGGAGACTCTCTCTTAGCGACCTGTCCAGTTTTCGGGGACCACCTCAGACGCTAGAAGCTTCTGCCGCCCGTTCTTCGACTGGTACAACCAGGACCACCACCATGCCGGCATCGGCTTGATGACCCCGGACCAGGTGCATTACGGTCAGATCGACACTGTTCACGCCGCTCGCCAGGTCACCCTAGATCGGGCATTCCGTGAAAACCCCGAGCGCTTCGTCAAACGAGCGCCAACACCGCCCGCCAAACCGACC
>CAMBXJ010000358.1 GCA_945871455.1 Asaia bogorensis | reverse complement strand
TGGATGACCGCGCGGGTGGCATCGAGGCCGATCCGTCCCCCGAAATTGTTGCAGCCGAGGCCGATGGCCGAGACGCGAAGGCCGGACTGGCCGAGATTGCGGATTTCCATGACGCTTCCCCTGACGGTTTCCCAAGACGCTTCCCGTGGCGTTCCCAGGGGGCTTCCCGGGAGGCTTCCCTGGCTAACGGACGTGATTCGCGCGGTGCGCCAAGATAGGGCGGGTCCGTCGCGGCTGTCATCAGCCCCTGCCGGCGGACGGGCGATCGTCGATGCCTGGTCCTGTCACGCAACGGTTGGTCGCGATTCGCATCGATTTCCGCACGCTGACACGATTTTTGACGCTCCATGCGCCGGCCGGCGGGAATTTTGACGGTTGTTTCGCCCTGTCATTGACGGGGCGGATGCTGCTTTCGCGCCGCTTCAATCGGGGAGCAGGCACGCCGGCGGTGGTTGCCACGTCACCTGTATCCGCCGGCAACAATGGGACCGCACGCCAATGAACGACATGCCCGGACTGGCCCTACCGAATGCCTCCGAACGCTATTTGCAGGGCATCGTCGGCCGCCATCAATGGTTGCGGGACGGTGTCATGCCGTCACCGCTGGAGTTCAACGATTTCATAGATCATGCCGCCGACCTGCTGTCGGATTTCGATACGGTTCCGGCGATCTGGGGCAAGCTGTCCGCGGTGCTGCGCCAACGCCAGCAGGCGACGGGCGACACCGCCTGGCACCGGTCGTTGCGCGACCACAAGATTGCCGCGATGCTGCACGACGAACCGGCGACCGCGTGGTCGTTCCGCAAGCCGCGCGGCTACTCCGGCGATGCGCATCTGATCGACTTTCTCTACGAGCATCCGGC
The DNA here is from genome assembly GCA_945871455.1 of Asaia bogorensis. Lineage (GTDB taxonomy): Bacteria > Pseudomonadota > Alphaproteobacteria > Acetobacterales > Acetobacteraceae > Rhodopila. The sequence continues at coordinate 3,894 of CAMBXJ010000358.1, read as the reverse complement.
CGCCGCCCCGGACCTGAACGCCGCGTCACCGCTGGGACGGGCGCTGAACGCGATGGTCGTGTCGTCCTCGGCGTCGGTGGCGGTGCAGGAACGCCGGCGGCTGCTGGCGAACTATCTGGACATGACAGCCGAACGCGTGCCGAACGCCGAGGTCCTGGTGCTGGCCTGCGGCCATCTCCGCGAGCTGGAATTCACCCGCTCCGCCGATCGGCTGGTTCGGCTGACGGCGTTGGACCAGGATCCGGTCAGCGTCGCCGAGATGCGCCGTTGCTACAGCGGTATGGCACCGCTGTGCCCGGTCGAGGCGTCCATCGGGCGCATGATCGTGCGCCCGCTGGTGCATGGCCGATTCGACCTGATCTATGCCGCCGGGCTGTACGACTATCTGGACGACACGACGGCGGAACGCCTGACGCTTGGGATGCTGTCCGCGCTGAAGCCCGGCGGGCGGTTGCTGTTCGCCAATTTCTGTCGCGACGTGGTGGATTACGGCTATATGGAAGCCATGATGGATTGGCGGCTGATCCCGCGCGACGAGCCGGAGATGCAACGTCTGGTCGACCGTCTGCCGGGGGCGGACCTGGCCAATGTCACGATGTTTCGGGGGCTTAATCGGACGGTCGTCTATGTGCTGGTGGAAAAGCGCGGCTGACGGTGGGGGCGCCGGGCTAACGCACCGCCCTTACCAACCGACGGTACCATTGACCGATGCACCGCTCCCTTTGTGAGTGCCGGGAGTGACCTGGCAACCAGCGCTTCAACGGCAGGGGATCGGGTTGCCGAGGGCTATGTGGCAATGACGGTGCGGGGGCGCCTATCGGTCGATGGTCAGGCGATGCCCATTTCTATCCGATCCTGTCGCGCGTCACCAAACCGTACCCGCGTTGCGCGTCCGGAATAGATAGGTCTGCCCGGTCCTGGGCATCGGCTTGGTGACATTTTGCGTCGTTCGGCTCCGGACATCCTTCGACGTAAGATCGTTTGATCCGGCCCATGACCTCCGTGGACCACCGTGGTCCTCCCGTGACCTCCGTGGGTAATCTTGCGGACCGCAAAACCGGCACGACCCTTGGTCCTGACCAGCCTGTTGGTTCGGCGAGCGGGCCGTCTGGCGGCAATCGGTTGGCTTATGGTTCCGCAAGGTCAACCACGGAGAACACGAAGCACCACGGTGATCCACGGAGGTTCTTTTCGCCGGAACCGGGTGCGTTTTCGGAAGTAGTTAAGTGTCTCTCCGGAAACATAATGCACCTTTTCAGCGCGCTACCATGGGCGTCTGGTGCGTTACGGGCCCTCATTGATGGCCCCGCATCGCTTTCGGGCCCGCGCCTGCCAGCCGCCTCATGGTAGCCCGCTGAAAAGGCACACTATGTTTCCGGACAGACACTAAGGAATAGGCAATACACATGTATCTCTGACGGATTCGCGTCACCGACCAGGGCGATGCCCGGGATAAACGGGTCCGTCACGAGGGAACGAATACGGCAGACACAGCCTGGTGACGCCGAACAGGGGCGGACTTGCTTGAGCGTCGCTCTGCGTCTGCTGGTGTCAAACCGACCGGTCGAAACAATGACCGATGCACGGCCCGCTGTCCCCTCGTCATTGCCGGGCTTGATCCGGCAGCCCACTCCCTGTCGTTGAAGCGTGGTATGCCGGATCAGGCCTGGCAACGACGGTCAGGGCAGTGCATCGGTGAATGGTTACGCCGGTTGGTATCGCATCCGTCGGACCGTTCGGTCATCCGAGGTCCGATGGACGTGCCGACCGGGGCGGGAGAGTCCGCGGCGGCCCTCCGAGGCCCCCCCCAAGGGAACTCCCAAGGAACCCCAAACGAGCGTGGATCAATCGGGCCGGCGCCCGGGTCGCCGCGTGACGCGGTTCAAGTTCAATCGCAACCGACGGCGCCAGGGAGCGGATTCTAAAGCAAAACCGCCAAAACCGGGAAGCGCGCCTGTTCGTAACGAATCCCGGATCGGCGCACTACCTGCGACGGCGCCTTAACATCGGGCTATAACAAATTCATAAAACGTCAAAAAATATCCGATCCGGTCGCTACAACGCCGCCAGGATCACTTTCCGCACGGCCTCCGGCTGGCTCTCCATGGCGCGCAACACGGACCGGACCTGACCCCGCAATTCGTGGATCTGGTCCAGCAGGGACAGCACCAGGGGAATGGCATCGGGGTCCAACGCCATGCGGCGGCTCAGATCGTGGACCAGCCGGATCCGGGCAATATCGATGTCGAGGAAGACCCATTCGGCCTCCGCCCCAACGCCTTCCGGGCGCACCCAACCGCGCTCCACCCAGGTGATCAGTTCGGCTTCCCCCAGATCGGTGAACAGCGCCACCACGGCGGTCAGGCCGGTCATGCGTCCTCCAGCCCGGCCCGCGGGTCGAAGGGATGCTTTTCCTCCCAGGTCTTCAGGAATTCGGCCAGTTCCGGCTCCTCGGCCGGCGGCACCACGACGTGCAACTGCACGAATTGATGGCCTTCCCGGATGCCGCGCCCGCGCAGGCGCAGCCTGGTGCCCGAACCGGAATGGGGCGGGATGGTCAGGCGCACCTTGCCGCGGATGGTGGGCACTTCCAACGTGGCGCCGACCACGGCTTCCCGCAAGGAGACCGGGAATTCGATCACGATGTCATCGCCATGGCGCTTGAACAACGGATGCGGGGCCACGGCGATTTCGACCAGCGCGTCGCCGGGTGGGCCGCCGCCGATGCCGGCCATGCCCTGGCCCTTCAGGCGCAGCACGTGCCCATCCTCGGTTCCGGGCGGGATGCGGACGTCCAACGTGCGTCCCTCCGACAGACCGACCCGACGGGTGGTGCCGTTGGCCGCGTCGATAAAGCCAATGGTCAGCATGTATTGCGCATCCGGCCCCCGCGCGGAAAAGCGCTGCCCGCCCCGGCCCCCGCCGGGACCGCCGCGTCCGGGACCTCCCCCCCCTGGACTTCCCCCTGCACCGAACGCCTGGGTGAAGAACGAGTCGATGTCGTCCTGCGTGAACCCGCCGGAGCCGCGATATTTGTCGTGCCCCGGCGTATCGCCGTAATCGCGGTAGAACGGGCGTTGGGGCTGCACGTCGTTGCCGGCCGCGTCGATCTCCCCACGGTCGAACCGGGCACGCTTGTCCTTGTCCGACAGCAGCTCGTACGCGGTGGAGATTTCCTTGAACGCCTCGGCCGCCTCGGGCTTGCCGGGGTTCATGTCGGGGTGGTGCTTTTTGGCCAGCTTCCGATAGGCGGCGCGAATGGCCGTTTCGTTGTCCGAGCGTTGCACGCCCAAGGCCTGATATGGGTCTTTCATGGTTACCCTGTAACCTGTGTGGCCGGGGACGCCGGATCAAGTCCCAGGTTCAAGTGCCGGTCCAGCTTGGGGTGCGTTTTTGCAGGAAGGCATCGATGCCTTCCCCCGCGTCGCGCGCCAGCATGTTCCGGGTCATGACCTCGGACGCATAGGCATAGGCGTGATCCAGGTCCATCTCCGCCTGCCGGTAGAAGGCTTCCTTGCCGATCGCCAGGGTCAGCGGACTTTTCGAGGCAATCTGGCGCGCCAGTGCCATGGTGGCGGCGCCCAGGTCCGCCTGGGGCGCCACGCGGTTGACCAGTCCAAGCTCTCGGGCGCGTTCGGCCGGCACCAGATCGCCGGTCATGAGCATCTCCATGGCGGCCTTGCGCCCCACCGCGCGGGTCAGCGCGACCATCGGGGTGGAGCAGAACAGGCCGATATCGACCCCCGGCGTGGCAAACCGGGCGGTGTCGGCGGCGACGGCCAGGTCGGCGCTGGCCACGAGTTGGCAGCCGGCGGCGGTGGCAACCCCATGCACCTGGGCGATGACAGGCTTGGGCAGGCGCACGATCCGCGTCATCAGGCGCGAGCACAGGGC
>CAMBXJ010000357.1 GCA_945871455.1 Asaia bogorensis | reverse complement strand
ATCTCCTGGCGCGACTCGCTGGTCGCAGGCCTGCCACGGATGGCCATGGTCGCCACCCGCATGGCGTGGTTGGCCAATTTGCGTAACAATTTACCCCCACTACGCTGGCTGGGGGAGCGGATGTTGGGCCTGGCCGCGGAGCGCCCTTTGCCGGCCTGGAGGTCCGACCGTTTCCGCGACGAAGAGGCCGCGGCCGCTGCCCCAGCCAATCCACGCGGGGACGTCTATCTGCTGGCCGACACCTTCAACCGCTATTTCGAACCGGAGAATCTGCGAGCCGCTCTGCGCGTGCTGGCGGCGGCGGGCTATCGCGCAATCTTTCCGCCAACCAGCGGCCGGCCGGTATGCTGCGGTCGCACCTATCTGTCCGCGGGCCTCGTGGACAAGGCGCGGGCCGAGGCTCGGCGGACCATGAAGCGCTTGCCGGGCGACCTGCCTGTCATCGGTCTCGAACCATCCTGCCTGATGACCTTGCGGGACGAGTTCCGGTCGCTGCTGCCTGGGGCCGACACCGCCGCCCTGGCCGATCGGGCCATGCTGCTGAGCGAGTTTCTGGCTCGGGACAAGCCCAACCTCGTGTTGAACGCGCTGCCTGGCACGGCGCATGTCCACGGGCATTGTCACCAGAAGTCGTTCGGCGCCTTCCCCGATGCGATCACCGCGCTGAATCTGATTCCGAAACTGGCGGTCAAGCCGATCGCATCGTCCTGCTGCGGCATGGCGGGGTCGTTCGGCTATCAGGCTGAAACCCAGGACGCGTCCCGCGCGATGGCGGAGGCCGGGCTGCTGCCGGCGGTGCGGGCAGCGGCGGCGCATGATTTCATCGTCGCCGATGGCACGTCATGCCGCCATCAGATCCGCGACCTGTCCGGACGAGAAGTGGTGCATTCGGTGCGGATGCTGGATCGCGCGCTGGGGTAGCGGTGGCCGCGGTCACGGCATTGATGTCGCAAGTTGTTGCCGGCAACCCCGACCGGCCGAAAGGAGCCTTCAGTCATGACCCCCGACACCGTCCTGACCTTCTGGTTCGGCGACGATCCCACCGTTCGACGCAAGGAGTGGTTCGAAAAGAACCCCGACTTCGACACCCAATGCGTCGCCTTCGCCGACGCTCTCCGCGACGCCAAAACGGGGCGCTATGACCATTGGGCCACGACACCGCGAGGTGCGTTGGCGCTGCTGGTCCTGCTCGACCAACTTTCCCGCAACCTGCATCGGGGTTTGGCCGAAGCCTTCGCCGCTGACACCAAGGCGCGTGCCGTTGCTCGGGCCGCGATCACCCAGGGGTTCGACCGGCAACTGACGCACGTGCAGCGCTTGTTCGTCTATCTGCCTTTCGAGCACTCGGAAATGCTGGCCGACCAGGATGAGGCGGTGCGGCTGTTCGAGACCCTGCGGGATAGCCTGAGTGCCGAAACGATCGACTATGCCCACCGCCACCGTGACGTGATTCGCCGGTTTGGCCGCTTTCCGCACCGCAACGCCGCGCTGGGTCGGGTGAGCACGGCGGAGGAAGACGCGTATCTCGCCGAACCGGGCGCGGGTTTCTGAACGCACCTTCCCGACTCGGAGCCAAGATTACGCCGGCGGCGGCATGTAGCCAGCCGCCGACCACCCTCCATCCACCGGCAACGTGACCCCGGTTATGAAGCGGGCCGCATCCGATGCCAGGAACAGGCACGCCTGGGCAATGTCGTCGGGCGTGCCGGGATGCCCCAGCGGAGTCCGCCCGATCATCTGATCCCGGAACGCCGCGTTGTTCGCGATCCGATCGGCGTTCATGGGTGTTACGATAAGGCCTGGGGCGATCGCGTTCACGCGGATCCCATCGCGGCCATACTCGGTCGCCAGTTGCTGGGTCATCCCGACCATCGCCGCCTTGGTCGGACCATAGGCCGAGGACGAAGCCGCGCCGCGTATCCCATAGATCGAGGCGGTGTTGATGATCACGCCGCCACGTCCGCGCATGACCCGCACGGCCTCTCGGGCCAGACGGAACGGAGCGGTCAGGTTCACCGCGATGAAACGCGCCAGCATCGCGTCATCGGTGTCCAGAATGGGGCGGGCGTTGCCGATCCCGGCATTGTTGAACAGGATATCGGGCGTGCCGAATGCCTTGTTGCAGGCATCGAACACCGCTGCCCCGGCTCCCTGCTCGGTCAGGTCGATTTCGATGCCACGAAATCCCGCGTGACCGGTCAAATCGGCCGGGAATGCCTGGATGTCGGCGCCCAGGACCCGTGCGCCCTCGGCCAGGAACAATCCGGCGGTGGCGCGCCCGATCCCTGACGCCGCGCCGGTGATGATCGCGATCTTGTCCTTCAGCCGCATGGTAGCCTCCACATGAGATGGTTCGGTATCCATCGTCCGAACGTGCCATGATAGGGCGCGCGCGCAAACACCGCCGCGAGGGCCGGGTCATGTACTCCGGGACCGAACCCCCGATCGAAAGGGACACGAGCATGCCAGATCAGACCGCCGACATCGTCCTGGGCGAAGGCGCCTATCGCTATGGGTTTCGGCGGGATTGGGCGCGTCTGCCGCGCTGGTGGAATTTTGGCGAGGCCGGGGTGAAAGGGCCGCCGCGCACCAGCGTCAAGGGCGCCGTCGCAGCCAATGGGGATGTCTATGTGCTAAGCCGAGCGGCGCATCCGGTGATGGTGTTCGATGGGGAGGGGGGATTCGTGACGTCCTGGGGAGAGGGGCAGTTCTCCCACTTCGTGCATGGGCTGAGTATCGACCGCGACGGCAAGATCTGGATCACCGACACCGGCCTGCACACCGTGACCTGCCACGAGCCGGATGGAACCTTGTTGCTGACCCTCGGGACGGCCCATGCCGCGGAGCCGACTTTCTACGGCAAGCCGTTCAACATGCCGACCGGCGTGGCGTTCACCTCTGATGGCGGAGTGTTTGTCTCGGATGGGTATGGCAATCGCCGCGTGCACCATTTCTCCCGATCCGGCGTGTTGTTGAACACATGGGGGGAACCGGGCAGCGGTCCCGGGCAGTTCGCACTGGTGCACTTCATTTCGGCGGACGCCCAGGATCGGCTGTATGTGTGCGACCGGGAGAACAATCGCATCCAGATTTTCGCACCAGGTGGGGCTTTCCTGGCGGAATGGACCGGGTTCTCCATGCCCAGCGACCTGGCGTTCGGGCGGGACCATATCTACGTCGCCGGCGCCGATGGCGTATCGATCTGGACCATGGACCGGCATAAGCTCGCCCATTTCGGCCCGGATGAGCCGCATAAGGGGGCATTCAACGTGCACGGCATCTGGCTGGATGCGCAGGAGAATATCTACCTTGCGCAATTCGACAGGGTGGTCAGCAAACTCATCCGTGTCTCCCGGTGACACAGCTCGCCTGGCTGCTGGGTTTGCTGCTGCCGGCTTGCGGGACCATCGGCGCGCAAGGACTGCCAGTGCCACCGATCATGGACATGACGGCGATCACGCGTCCGTCCAGCCCCAACACCGCACTCGCGGGGCCGGCGGATTTCAAGCCCGCGCCGGACGTGGTCACGCCGGTCTATCCCATCTCCGCGGAACGACTCCACGCGTCGGTGCGCGCAATGGCAGAGGCGGAGCCGCTGGTCTTCCTCGCGGCTGCCTATGAAGAACAACGACAGGTGCACTATGTGGTCCGCAGCGCGTTGCTGAATTTGCCTGATCTGGTCACGGTGCAGGTACGGGCGACGGGGCCGGATTCCAGCACGCTCGTGCTGTATTCCCGCAGTGTTTACGGTTATTCCGATCTGGGCGCCAACCGGGAGCGACTCCAGGCATGGCTCGCCAGGCTTGATCAGCGGTTCGGCTCAAACGGCGGAAGATGAAAATCGCATGCGCGGTCTCGGCCCCTTTCTGAAAGACGCATGGTGGCTTGCGCGGCCCTATTTCAGGTCGGAAGAAAAATGGTCTGCCTGGGGCCTGCTGATCGCGATCCTGACGTTGCGAATGTCGCTGGTCGGCATGTCCGTGGTGCTGAGTTTCTGGAACCGCGAGTTCTTCAACAGCCTGGAGAACAAGGACTGGGACGCGTTCTTTGACTTGCTGTATCTCTATCGTTGGACCGACAGCGGTTTCATGCCGGGCTTCTGTGAGGTCGCGGCGGTCTACATCCTGGTCGCGGTTTATTTCACCTATCTGAAACAGTGGCTGCAAATCCGCTGGCGCGACTGGATGACGCGGCGCTTCCTGGCCGATTGGATGGCCGATCGCGCCTACTACCACATTTCCCTCTCCCGCGACCGCACCCAGCTTGGCACCGACAACCCCGATCAGCGCATCGCCGAGGATGTCCGCGATTTCGTCGACAGCAATCTGACCCTGGGCATCAGCTTCCTCGCCAATATCGTCACGTTGGTCAGTTTCATCACCATCCTTTGGGGATTGTCCGGGACGGTGGAGGTCTTCGGCATCCCAATCCCCGGCTACATGGTGTGGCTGGTGCTGGTCTATGCACTGATCGGCACCTTCCTGACCCATCTGATCGGCCGTCCCTTGGCCACCTTGCGCTTCCGTCAGCAGCGCGTGGAGGCGGATTTCCGCTACGCGCTGGTCCGGGTACGAGAAAATACCGAAGGAATCGCGCTGTACCGGGGGGAAGCCGAGGAAAGTGCCAATCTGCGCCACCGCTTTTCGGCGCTGATCGGGAACTGGTGGGGCATCATGCGGCGCACCAAGGCACTGAACGCATTTGTTGCGGCGTATGAGCAGGCGGCCGTCGTTTTCCCCTTCATCATCGCCGCGCCGCGCTATTTCAGCGG
>CAMBXJ010000356.1 GCA_945871455.1 Asaia bogorensis | reverse complement strand
TGGACCTGGTGGCCGTTGCGGCGCGCTGTCCCAAGGTTGTCGACAGCGCCGGGGTCTACGCGACCGCGGATGAGCAAGGGTTTCATTACGGGCCGCGATACCGCGTCATCGCCCAGGTTCGTGTCGGGGAGAACGAAGCCCTGGCGCGTCTCGCTCTACCGAATGCCGATGAAGGCGGTTGGGTGCTGCATCCGGCCCTGCTCGACGGGGCATTTCAGACCGCGACCTGTATCGGGCTTGGCCAGAACGACCGACCCGCACTCGCCTATGTGCCATTCGCGCTGGCCGAATTCGACGCCCATGCGCCCATTACCTCCACTTGCCAGATCCACGCTCGACTTACAGGCTACAATGCAGCCCTTCTAACCTTCGACATTACGATTTGCGCCGATGACGGTGCGGTATTGGCATCGTTCCGGTCGCTGCAGGCGCGCGTTCTGGGGTCCCCCGCGACAACCGAAACATTGCTCTACAAGCCGGATTGGGTATCAGCACCAGCGGTTTCATCCTCGGATGGGGCCGCGGGCGTGCTGGCACTGGCGTCCGACACAACTGTGTCCACTCTGCGCGACATGTTCCCGGGGCGCCGGATCGTGCAGGTGCGCGCCACGGACGCATATACGCTCATCAACCGTGATTGTTTCGCCATCAACCCGGCCCGGGCCGAGGACTTCCAACAGTTGCTGATCGACGCGGCGATCGGTGCGAACAGCGTCATTGCTCATTTGTGGACGCTTGACGACGCCACGCCGGGTCCTGCCGCGACCCTTGGGTCCGCGATCGAGAATCTCGACCCGGATACAGGCATGCGCGCGCTGTTCCTGGCGACACAAGCCGCCCTGCGCTGGCCCGAGGCAGGCGTCACCCGGGTCGTTTATGTATCGCCACCATCGCCCGGCTTTTCCGCCGCGGCGGCATTCGCGCGCACGGTCAATCTGGAGTCGTCGCTGATCTCCTGTCGAGCGGTTGCGGTGGCGCCGGATGGCGATCTGGCATGGGTGAATGAACTCGGTGCATCGGACAAAATCGCCGAGGTGTTCTACGTTGATGGTGCCAGGAGGATCCGTACCCTTCAGCCATGGGTCCCGGTAACGGCCGTACCGTTACACGCAGGATCCGTGTTCGTCATCACCGGCGGTGCAGGCGCAATCGGCCTTACCATCGCGCGCCACCTTGCGCGGACGTCACGGCCACGCATCGCACTGCTGGGCCGAACGCCGTTGAATGATCAGCAACAAGAAGCACTGGTAGGGATAGAAGCAGAAGGGGTCGAAATATTCCATCTGACCGCCGACGTGACTTCGGGCAGCGCGATGCGAGCCGCACTGGACAAGGTCCGCCGGCGCTTCGGGCCGATCAACGGCGTGATCCACGCCGCTGGCATCCTTCGGGATACACGAGTCAGCAGCCAGGAGTTGGTGGATTTCGATGCGGTAATGGCTCCGAAACTGGTCGGCGCTATCGCCCTGGATCATCTGACCCGGACCGACCCGTTGGGCGTCTTCGCGGTGTTTTCGTCCACAGCCGCAACGTTCGGTTCAGCCGGACAGGCAGCCTATGCCGCGGCGAACGGTTTCCTGGATGGCTTTGCCGAGTGGCGCACGCAGCACAACCGCCCAGGCCGAACGGTCGCGATCTCCTGGCCATTGTGGGAGACCGGCGGCATGGCGCCACCGCCCGAGGTCATTGCCGAACTGGACCGGAAAATGGGCATGACGCCCATGCCGGAACAAGCCGCGCTGGCGGCATTCGATAGCGCATTGTCAGCCAATGGCGCCCGGGTGATCGCTCTGCATGGCCGGGGATCCGCCCTGCGCCGGTTTGTCGGTGGTCTCGCCTCGCAGGCTGTTGAGCCGGCAACCCCTGACTCGCCAACGCTACCAACTGACGGCGACCTGCGTGATCAGATCGAAGCCCATCTCCGCTCCATCCTGAGCGGCGTGACCAAACTGGCGCCGGATCGCATCGATGCCGAAGAACGCTTCGAGTCGTACGGTATCGACTCGATGATGATCGTCCGCATGAACCAGCAGCTCGAACAGGATTTCGGCGATCTGCCGAAGACGTTGTTCTTCGAATATCAGACCGTACGCGATCTGGCGGAGCGCCTGATCCTGTCCCACGGGGATGCGTTGGCGAGACGTTTCGGTACCAAACCGGTAACGTTAGTCGCGTCGCATGAGACGCGGGCGTCATCATTGCCCGTCGCCGCCCCAATGCCGCCGGCAACAGACGATGCCGTTGCCATCATCGGAATTTCCGGTATCTACCCAATGGCACCGGATCTGGACCAATTCTGGCGGAACCTGCGCGCCGGCCGTGATTGCATTGTCGAAATCCCCCCCGACCGCTGGGCCCTCGATGGTTTCTACGACCCCAATCGCGATCGCCCGGAGACCAGCTACAGCAAGTGGGGCGGCTTCATTGACGGTGTCGACAAATTTGACGCCAGATTCTTCAATATTTCTCCGCGAGAGGCGGATGCCCTGGACCCCCAGACCCGCAAATTCCTTGAAGTCGCTTGGGCAACCATGGAGGATGCGGGGCTGACGCGCGAAACGTTATTCCGTCGCGAAGCCGACCCGACGCAGCGGCTGGCAGGTGTTTTCGTCGGCGTGATGTACGGCGACTATCAATTGTTCGGGCCGGAGGAAGCCGCGCGAGGCAACCTGATTGCGCCCAACGCCGCCTATTGGAATGTCGCCAACCGGGTCTCGCATTTTCTCGACCTGCACGGCCCCAGTATGGCGATCGACACCGCGTGCTCCTCGTCCCTGTCGGCGATTCACATGGCCTGTGCCGCGCTGCGGAACGGCGACTGCACCGTCGCTTTCGCCGGTGGCGTGAATGTAACGGTGCATCCCAGCAAGCATTGGATCCTCAGCAAGTCCGGATTTGCCTCCAGCGATGGACGGTGCCGCAGTTTCGGGGAAGGCGGCGACGGGTATGTCCCGGGCGAAGGCGTTGGCGCGGTGCTACTGAAGCCACTCGCCCGGGCCATTGCAGATGGCGATCGTATCCACGCCGTCATCCGGTCCAGTGCGCTGAACCATGGCGGCCGCACCAACGGCTATACCGTGCCGAACCCGGTCGCCCAGGGGAACCTGATCGCAGCGGCAATGAAGCGTGGAGGCGTCACATCAGACTCGATTTCCTATGTCGAAGCGCACGGGACCGGCACATCTTTGGGCGACCCGGTGGAAATCGCCGGGCTGGCGCGCGCCTTCTCGGGCGCAACACCGGCGTCCTGCGCCATCGGCTCCGTGAAGTCGAATATCGGCCATCTGGAGTCAGCGGCTGGTATCGCGGCACTCACCAAGGTCGTGCTGCAAATGCGGCACGATACATTGGCGGGAAGCCTACATTCCGAGAATCTGAACCCCAATCTTGATCTTTCCGCGACACCTTTTTTTGTACAGCATGAATCCGCGCCATGGCCAAGACAGCCGACCGGGTTGCGGCGCGCCGGTATCAGTTCCTTCGGCGCCGGTGGGGCGAATGCCCATTTGATTATCGAGGACGCTCCGCTGCCGCAAACGCAAGCCCAGTCGCCAGCCGAACCGTTGATCGTTCCGCTGTCCGGCGCGACGCGGGAGGCTCTGACAGAGCAGGCCGTGCGTCTGGCCGACTGGCTGGAAGAAGCCAACCCAGGCGCGGAATTTGCTGCAGTGGTGCGAACATTGCAGGTCGGGCGCGAACCGATGCGCCACCGTTATGCAGTTCGCGCCACGACATCGAAGGACTTGATTGAGCAACTACGACGGTTTGCAAACGGACTGTCAGCACCGACGGCCATTGTTCCGGACTGGGTGGACGGCGGCAAGATCGACTGGGATACGCAGGCGCCTGGTCCGCGACGCCCGGTGTCGTTGCCAACCTATCCCTTCGCCCAACGCCGATGCTGGGTGACCCTGACCGGTCGGACATCACCATCCATTGCGGGTCGGCGGGCGGTTTCGTGTGCAACCGATGATCCACTGGTGCACGATCACCGACTAGGCGGCGAAACCATCCTATCCGGCGCCTTCCTACTCGAATCCGCTCGACGGGCCGGATCACTGGCCTTGAACGCAACCATCACCGGCATCGCCGATATTCGCTTCGTACGCCCGGTCGCGCCGTCCATGTCGCCGGAGGTCACGATTGGGCCGGATGGCGCCTTCGCAATTCGGGTTGGCGAGAGTGAGCACGCGACCGGTCATCTGCTGACTGACAAACAGGAATTGTCATCCGACGCCGCGGATCTTGACCCTGTCGCCGCACGGTGCTCGGCGCGGATTGACCATAATACTATCTATACAGCGCTCGCCACCGGCGGCGCGCAGTACGGCGCCGCCTATCGCTTGATCGACACGGTCTGGCGGGGACAAGGCGAGGCGATTGCCGAACTGTCAGCGGACCTTTCGGGAGAAGGTTGGCCGCCCAACATTCTGGACGCTGCGTTCCAGTTGACGTTCGCCCTGACAGAAGACGGTGGCGGACTGGCGCCCTTCACGATCGACCGGATCGCCGTGTTCGGACCGCTCACATCCGCAACCCATGTTGTCGGTTCGCGGCGCGAATCCGGACCGGGGTTCGTCCGCCTGGACCTTTGGTTGACCGATGCCGATGGAGCGATCCTGGTAGTCGTGGATGGTTTCGTTGCGCGCTCAACGCCGGCAGCATCACCGTTGCGGCTTTTGCGTCCCACATGGGCGCGGACCATCACCAAGTCCTGGGCACCGGAAGGGCGGGCGGTCATCGTCTGTCGTGACGCGGGTTCCAACCTCGGGCCGGCGCTGC
>CAMBXJ010000355.1 GCA_945871455.1 Asaia bogorensis | reverse complement strand
TGTAATTCACGGTGCAAAACTCGGCCACACTAACGGTGGGGCTTGTCCTGCCGTGTCGGTTTAAAAGCCGGCCACGTCTAAGTCTCTGGCGGTTTGATTTGCCGGAGGCGGGGGATGTTCGGTGTGGATTTGTACGGGCGCGTTCGGCTGGCGGTATTGGGCCAGGGTCTGAGCCAACGAGAAGCGGCTCGGCGTTTTGGAATTGATCGCGGGACGGTGTCGAAGATGGTGTCACATTCGGCACCGCCGGGCTATCGGCGGAGGGTGGGGCCGTGCCGTCCGAAGCTTGATCAGCATATCGGCTTCATCGACCAGATCCTGTCGGATGACCTGAGCGCACCGAAGAAGCAGCGTCACACGATCCAGCGGATTTACGATCGTCTACGCGACGAACGTGGCTTTGATGGCGGCTATACGACGGTGCGGGACTATGTCCATCCCCGCCGCCTGAGCTTGCAGGAAGCCTTCGTTCCTTTGGCGCACCCGGCGGGCCATGCCCAGGCGGACTTTGGCGAGGCCTGGGCGGTGATCGGCGGGGTGACCCGGAAGGTGCACTTTCTCGTCGTCGCGCTGCCCCACAGTGATGCGATCTTCGTGAAGGCCTATCCGGCCGAGACCGCCGAGGCCTTCTGCGCGGGTCATGTGGCGGCGTTTGCCTTTTTCGGCGGCATACCGGTGTCGGTGCTCTACGACAACACGCGGCTGGCGGTGGCGAAGATCCTTGGCGATGGCAGCCGCAAGCGCAGCACCCTGTTTGCCGCCCTGCAATCGCATTATGTGTTCGAGGACCGCTATGGCCGCCCGGGCAAAGGCAACGACAAGGGCAAGGTGGAGGGGATGGTGGGCTTTGCCCGGCGGACCTTCATGGTGCCGTTTCCTTGTGCCCGTGACTTCGCCGAACTCAATGCCATGCTCGAGGAGCGCTGCCGCGAGCGCCAAGGCAGGATCCTGCGTGGCGCCACAACCACGATCGGCGCGCGCATGACCGCCGATCAGGCGGTCTTCCAGGACCTGCCGGCGACACCGTTCGATGCCTGTGACAAACGCCCGGGCCGGGCCACCAGCCAGGCACTGGTCCGATACAAGAACACCGACTACTCGGTCCCTGTCGTTTATGCGCACCGCGATGTGATGGTGAAGGGCTACGTCGATGACGTGGTCATCGCGTCGGGTGCCGAGGAGATCGCGCGACATCGGCGATCCTATGATGCCGGTGACTTTGTTTTTGATCCCCTGCATTACCTGGCCCTGTTGGAACAGAAGGTCGGGGCGCTTGATCAGGCGGCACCGTTGCAGGGCTGGTCGCTGCCGACGGAGTTCGCAACGCTGCGCCGGTTGCTGGAAGCCCGGTTGAGCCAGAAGAACCGTTGTGCCGCCGGCAAGCGGGAGTACGTGCAGGTCTTGCGTCTGATCGAGACCTTCCCCCTGGCCATTGTCCACGGTGCCGTACGCGATGCCTTGCGTCTCGGCGCGATCAGCTATGACGCGGTCAAGCATCTGGCGCTGTGCCGGATTGAAAGCCGGCCGGCGAGGCTTGATCTAGCCTGCTATCCACATCTGACGCTGACCACCGTGACGAAGACATCGGCGTCCAGCTACATGAGCCTGTTGTCGGGAGCCCCGGCATGACCGCCACCAGCGAAGCGCCCGAGCTACTTCTCCAGCATCACCTGAAGAAGCTGAGATTGCCGACCGTGCTGCGGGAGTACGAGAAGCTGGCTCGGCAATGCGCGGCCGAGAATGTCGATCATGTCCGCTATCTGGCGCGGCTGATCGAACGGGAACTGATCGATCGCGAGGCGCGCATGGTCGAGCGGCGCATCAAGGCGGCCAAGTTCCCGGCCCTCAAAAGCCTGGAGAGCTTCGACTTCGACGCAATCCCCACGCTCAATAAAAAACTGGTCCTGGACCTGGCCCGTTCAGAGTTCGTCGATCGCCGCGAGAACATTATCGCGCTGGGCCCCAGCGGCGTTGGCAAGACCCACGTCGCCATCGGCATCGGCCTGGCCGCCTGCCAGCATGGCATTAAAACCCGCTTCGCCACCGCCGCGGCCATCGTGCACGAACTCATCGAGGCCCGTGACGACAAGCGGCTCCTGCGCCTGCAAAGGCAACTTGCCGGCCACGAACTGCTGATCATCGACGAGCTCGGCTTCGTTCCGCTCTCCAAGACCGGCGCCGAGTTGTTGTTCGAGCTCATCAGCCAGCGCTATGAACGCGGCGCAACCATCATCACCTCGAACCTGCCGTTCGATGAGTGGACCGCCACGTTCGGCGAGGAACGTCTGACTGGCGCGCTCCTCGACCGTCTGACCCACCACGTCCATATTCTGGAAATGAACGGCCAATCCTACCGCCTCGCACAAAGCCGTTCGAAGCGAAAACGCTGAGCCAGGATCAACACCAAATATGAGAAGGGCCCCAATCGGGGCCCTTCTCATATCAACCGCAACTGGCTGGCTTTTGCACCAACATCGTGGTGGGAATTGTCGCCGATATTGACAGGACTTCCCGCTGAGCAGCAGGAGATGCTGTTAAACCTCGGGCTTTTCCACAAGCGGGAAGCCAAGCCCGCGCAATGGGCGGTGTTCGACAGTGTCGGCAAGGATGAGGACGACCTGATCGACGACCTCGACGCCCTGGCGGGACTAGAGGCCGTCGGCCCGGCCCAGCCAGTCAAGAGGTCGATGTCGCGGACCTACCGTTTCCCGCCGCAGGAGACGAAGCTGCGGGGTGGAAAGAGGGCCACCGTGGCGGTTTTCGATGCTCTGCCGGCGCCCGTCGGCATCGATGCGCTCGATCGGAACAAACGGGAAATTGCCGTCAAGGTCGGCAATGCGAAAGCGCATCTGCTCCGTGATCGGTTGACGCTTCACCCGGCTTGGCCGTTGAACACCGACGTCATCGCCGCAGCTCTTCGGGACGTCATCGCCGACCAATGTGGTCCGCGGCGTTTCACGGCGATCGCGGATATGCTGGCCTGTGCCGCACCTCGCCTAAAGGGTGGGCCCAGCTCGAACATCCTCGGTGGTGCCGATCCGGTCGAAGGAACTATCGTTGCGGTCGCCGCCATGGATGGCACGGTACTTCCGATTCAGGGCCCCCCTGGCACCGGCAAGACTTACGTCGCCGCTCGGGCGATCCTGTCGCTGATTGGTGCGGGGCACAGAGTGGGCGTTGCATCGACCAGGCACGAGGCGATCCGCAATGTGCTCATGGGCTGCCTTGCTGCGCGTGAGGAGGTCGCTGCCGATATTGGCCTCAAGCGTCTGGAGTTGGCGCACAAGGTGAGCGGCGATGACGACGGCTACTTCGACGGCTTCACAGGGGTAACGCGAGCAACCGCCAACGACGATCCGGCGTTGTCGTCCGCGAGCGTCGTCGGTGGGACGGCTTTCTTTTTCTCGCGGCCCGAGTTCGCGCAGACCTTCGACTGGCTCTTTGTTGATGAAGCAGGACAAGTCAGCCTCGCCAACTTGCTCGCTATGGGGCGTGCCGCACAAAACATCGTACTGGTCGGGGACCCGCGCCAGCTGCCCCAGGTGATCCAGGGCGCTCACCCGCACCCGGCGAATCTTTCCTGTCTAGAGTGGCTGCTTGGTGACCACGCCACGATCCCGCCCGACCGGGGCATCTTCCTTCCTGTTTCACGTCGTATGCATCCCGATGTGTGCCGGTTCATTTCGGACCAGGTCTATGAAGGACGTCTGACCAGCCATCCGGACACGGCAAAACAACGGGTGGGAGACACGCCATTGCCCGAGGCAGGTGCGTTTTGGGTGCCAGTCGCACATGAGGGCAACGCGCAGATTTCGCCCGAGGAAGTTTCTGCAATTTGCGCGACTATCGAGGAGCTTCTGCGCGGCACCTGGACCGAGAAAGACGGCACGACACGCCCCATGCGTGAGAGCGACATCATCGTGGTGGCGCCATACAACGCACAGGTCAACGAGCTGCAGGAATCCCTGCCAGCGACAATCCGTGTCGGCACCGTCGACAAGTTTCAGGGTCAGGAGGCGCCTGTCTGTCTCGTCTCTATGACCGCTTCATCTGCGGAGGAAACGCCGAGGGGCATGGAGTTTCTTTTCTCGCTCAATCGGATCAACGTGGCGGTGTCCCGCGCCAAGGCTCTGGCTCTCGTGTTTGGCAGCCCGCGATTGCGTGAAGCGAAGTGCGAGACGATTGAGCAAATGCAACTCGTGAATACACTCTGTGCGCTGCCGGCATGGTCTTGGGTAGTACAAGCCTCTCAAGAATGAGGACAGGGAGACCGGGCAGTACCCCCTCCGCCCCCTGGCGGCAACACCGGCGCCACATTGAAGCGGTGACGACACGGGGTAGGCGTGATGAGATGTATGTTGAAACGTATGTTGGTTAACAAATACCTCAAAAACTGTTGAAATTCCTATACATTGGGCGGACACTACCTCCTCCAGCCTTCTCTCTTCGAGCTTCGGCCGGCTTACGCCCGTAAGACAACCGAGACGAGGTTAGAGCGAGGCTGCCCTCCGAAGCGTCAGCGAAGGAGGGCCAGCATGGCACAACCCAGCATCTCATCCTGAGCGAGTCGTTCCTTGAACAACGGTATGTCGGGCACAACGCCGGCGCAGGGCGCCGGTCCGGCCGTCTGCTCAGAAGACCGTCAGCTTCATCAGCTTGCCGATGTCGTCGATCTTTTCCAGATTCCAGACGGCCTGGAATAGGTCCTGGATGCGCTGTTTGTTCAAGTGCTTGG
Source organism: Asaia bogorensis (assembly GCA_945871455.1). Taxonomy (GTDB): domain Bacteria; phylum Pseudomonadota; class Alphaproteobacteria; order Acetobacterales; family Acetobacteraceae; genus Rhodopila. The sequence goes on along the minus strand of CAMBXJ010000355.1, from coordinate 105 downwards.
CGGCTAGGGCGGTGAATTTTTCCTCCAGTTCCCGGTCGGTCAGCGTCGGGCCGCCCCAGAAGCCGTGCGGAATGACGACGGTGCGCTGGAACCGCCGCCCGTCGA
>CAMBXJ010000354.1 GCA_945871455.1 Asaia bogorensis | reverse complement strand
CGATCATCGCACCACTTGACCATTACGTCAGAGCGCGGCTCCGTCCGGCCTGAGTGGCAGCTACCCCGAAAGTCGCGGAGCGCTGCCGATAAGACCTACCCGCTTGGGGAACCCAAGACCGGCGTGCCCGCGGTTTTGCCCCTCTTACCATTCATTCCCGGCAGATAGGCATCGATCAGCAAGCATCCCTCGCGTCCGGGTCGGTATCCCGCAAAGAAGGCCTCACCGTCGGGGTAATCCTCCACGGCATAACCTTCACCTTCCAGAAGCGCCCGAACCTCCCTGCATATTCCGGTGTCGTCGTCGACAACGAATACGATCGGGGAGCCTGTCCGGTTGGCGGCATCGACCACTTCCGGCGCGCCACGGGCCGGCAGAGACGCGGACATCGGCAGAAGCTGCTGTACGATCCGGATCATATCCGGCAGCTTCACGGGCTTGTTGAGGTGCGTGCACTTCTGCGCCACGATTTCTCGCAATGTGCCGGTGGAAATGTCACCCGTGAGGATAATGACGGGAACCTCTCGATGCAGCGCCTCCCGCATTTTCGTGGCGACCTGCAGCCCGGTCAATTCATTCGGCAGGTTGTAATCCGACAGAATCAGGTCCGGTTGAAACCGCCCGTCCGACAACAACGCCAGCGCCGTGACGCCATCCGGGGCGACCGTGACGCGATGCCCTTCATCGGTCAGCACCAGTTGGATGAGTTCGCGCATTTCGGCGTCGTCCTCGATCACCAGGATCAGCCCCATGCGTCGGCTCTCCTTGCCGTCGCTCTGCGCCTCCAGCCCAGCGGCGGGTATCGGTAGAGGCACCACCTTGGTCCTGGGCAGCGTGACCGAAACCGAAAACACAGATCCCTTGCCGGGAACAGACCGAACCTGTATTTGATGACCCAGTATCTTCGCCAGTCGATGCGCGATGGACAGCCCCAGGCCCAGCCCTCGTTCGCGCTCGCGCGCCGGGTTGTCGATCTGGTAATACTCGTCAAAAATTGACCGTACTTTATCGTGGACGATCCCGATCCCAGTGTCGCAGACCTCAATCATCAAGACGCCGTTGCGCCGTCGGCAGCCCAACAGAACCTTGCCGCGGTCCGTGTATTTCAACGCGTTCGACAGCAGATTGCGCAATATCTGCTCCAGCAGACGCGGGTCGCTGCGGACCGTTTGGCGGCAACTGACAACGCGCAGGACCAGCCCCTTGGCTTGAGCATGCAGGGTGAAGTCGTCCCGAAGTCGTTCCAGAATTTCGTCGATTGAAAAATCCGTCGCTTCCGCCTTTACGTTCCCCGCCTCGATCTGATTGATGTCGAGCAACGTGTTCAGCATACCCGTCATCGCGCCCAATGATTCCTCCAGCCTGGTCACCAATTTCTGGGTCGGACCGGACTTGATGGCTTTCGCCAACATGCCCTGGACCAGCACAAGGGTTTGCAATGGCTGGCGCAGATCGTGGCTTGCCGCCGCCAGGAACCGGGATTTCGCCATATTGGCCCGAATGGCCTCCTCCTTGGCCTCATTCAGGGCGGCGGAAATCCTCTTTGTGTCGGTGATATCGACGAACGTAATGACCACACCTTCGATCTTGCCGTCCTGAGTCCGATACGGCAAGATACGACGTATATACCATATGTCATTGGAAGCCTGGGATTCCCGTTCGATCGGCACCAGGCTGTTCATGACCGACCGGGCATCCTTCAGCAGCGCATCGTCGGGCACCAGCGAATGAAGATTCTCCAACGGGCGGCCAATATCGCCGGGAATGATACCGAACAGGAACCTGGTGGCCGGCGTGAAAAGTCGGATGTTCAACCTGGTATCGAGAACGATCGTCGCGACGTCGGTGCTGTACAGCACGTTTTGCAGGTCGTTGTACGTCGTCCGCTGCCGATCCAGGGTTTCATGAAGCTGGGTGTTGAGCGCCGTCAGCTCCTCATTCAGCGATTGCAGTTCTTCCTTCGAGGTGACCAGTTCCTCATTGGTCGACTGGAATTCCTCATTGACCGACATCGCCTCCTCGTTGATCGCCTTCTGCTCTTCCGAGGAAATCTCGAGGTCTTTGACAGCCGTGCGCAACTCTGCCTTCGTGGTCAGGAGCTCCTGCTCTAGTGCCGCGATGCGCGGCAATGCCTCGGGCGTGACCGGGGTATCGGGCCGCGGCTCCGGTTTCGGTTCGTCGACGAAACACACAAGCAGCAGATTCTCATTTTCATAGGCGATCGGATGGATTTCTATTCTGAATGGCTGACCCTGCTCCGCGTCATGCAGAAACGCCCCCGCGACAACCACCCGCTTCCGCCCACGCTCGGCCTGCTGGATGGCCGGGCCCAATTTGGCACGCAAACCCTCCCGCGCCATCGACAGCAGATCGTGGGTAGGGGCACCCGCCGGTACCCGAAGATAGCGATCCGTCGGTCCGAACGCATACAGGCATTCATGCTTGCCGTCGATCAACACGGCGGCTGGGGCATAGGTCTCCAACACCAGCCGGCGGCAAACTTCGGCGAGAACCGTCTGACGGGACGGCGGTATTCCTACGCCGGAGCGGGGTGTTGCCCAAACCTCCAGATCCCGGGTCACGGCAAACTCGCGCCCGGCCGATGCGCCATGCCCAATATGACGAAACAACCGAGCGCCCTTATCGATGACATCGAAATACCGCGCCTGGCTGTTGCTGATCGCCTCCGAATTGCCGAGCAGCAGAATGCCGCCTTCGCGCAAGGCGAAATGGAAGAGCGCGAGGACTTTTTCCTGTGCCGTCGGACGCAGGTAGATCAGCAGGTTGCGACAGGACACCAAGTCCAGCTTGGAAAATGGCGGATCTTTCAAAATATCCTGCACCGTGAAGACGACGCCGGATCGCAGTTCGGAGGATATCCGATAATTTTCGCCCTCTTTCGTGAAGAAGCGGGCCAGCCGGGCCGATGATACCGTAGCCTCGATCGTCGCTGCGTAAAGCCCCTCTCGGGCGCGGGCGATGGCGTCCGGATCGACATCGGAGGCAAAAATCTGCAATCGGCCATCGTGTTTCGCGGCGTCAAACTGCTCCCGGAAGATCATCGCGAAGCTGTAGGCTTCTTCGCCCGTGCTGCATCCGGCAACCCAGATCCGCAACGGTTGATCGGGCGGCAGGCCATGGATCAAAGTCGGTGCAATCGTCTGTTGCAGGACCTTGAACACCTCGGGATCACGGAAGAAGCTGGTCACATTGATCAGCAGGTCTTCGGCGAGATCGCCAAGCTCCTCGCCGCGGTTTTGCAGAAGCGTTAGGTAGGCGCTTGTGTCGTCCGTCCGGATACCTGCCATCGCCATGCGGCGTTGGATCCGGCGTTGCAACGTGCCAGGCTTGTAGAGCCTGAAATCATGGCGGGTCCTGGTGCGGACCATATCGATGATCTGGGTGAAGGCGTCATCCAGAATCCCACCCTCGGTCCCATCCTTGTTCCCATCCTGGCTTCCTTGGGGCGCCAGGGGGGCTTCGGTGACGGCGATTTCCGGTCCTCGGGCACGCGCGATCAATGCGGCGGGGATCTGGTCCACGGGCAGGACGGCGTCCACGGCGCCGGTCGCGATCGCGCTGCGAGGCATCCCGTCATAGCCAGCCTCCTCGGGTTCCTGCGCGATGACGTAGCCGCCCTGTTCCTTGATGGCCATCAATCCCCGGCTGCCGTCGCCGCCGGTTCCGGACAGCACCACGCAGATGGCGCGCCGGCCATAGGTTGCGGCCATCGCGTGGAGCAGAAAATCGAACGGCATGCGGGCGCCATGACGTTCCAGGGGGGACGACAGGTGAAGTGCCCCGTCCGCCACGGCGAGCGATACGCCCGGAGGGATCACGTAAAAGTGATCCGCGGCGATGGGCAGACCATCGGTGGCCTGGACGACGGTCATGCTGGTATGTCGCGTCAGCAGGTCAGCCATCATGCTTGCGTGGGTCGGATCGAGATGCTGCACCAGGATGAAGGCCATCCCGTTTGGCGACGGCAGGGCGTCCAGCAGTTTCCCGCACGCCTCCAACCCTCCCGCCGAGGCTCCGATCGCGACGACCGTAAGATCGGTGGGCAATGGGGCGGCTTTATCGCGCGAACTTGGGCGCCGGCTGGCACGGGGGGGAGCGGCCTGGGGCAATTCTGGCATAGTGCGATCGCTTTCGAAGGGCCTGGTTGCGGACGCAACACTTGCCGTGGCGAGATAGTGCACGGTTCGCCCAGTGTAAGATAGACGATAGTATAGCCGTGCCGGTATATCCGGAGCGTGAGTACTTTCCGAGGCTGCTCACGCCGACGCCGTCTCGCCTATCATCGGTTAAGGACCAGCCCGTGGCTGTTGGCGCAATCGAAAATCGAGAGGCGTGAATTTCTCGCCACGAGGGATCATCACGACGGTTGCCGACCCCAGCCAGACGCGCTGGATAGCCGTTGCGATACAATGACGACGTGGGGCGCCCACGGCTCGTGTGTTCGGCCGGTCGTTCTAGGAAGAAAGTGTTGCGAAGCATGTGACTCGTCGCACTGCACGGGACGGCTTTCATCGAGGGTGGGTCGGCCGAAGGCCGGTGGCGAACTAATACCAACCGACGTAACCGCTTGACCTATGGGTGGCCGCTGTCATTGCGAGTGTTGCGAAGCAATGGCTCTTATCGCGTTAGCTGTTGGGAGTGGACGCTACCCGCCAGCCAGGAGACCCCGTGCACCGCTGGCGCCGCCACATCGTCGCTTCTTCGTGACCTTCGTGCCTTCGTGGTGGAAAAAAGCGAACGTAACCAAAGACACCTGCCTGTCCGGCAAAGCCTTATTGGATAGGCCACAAAGGGCCGCGAGTCGGCGATTTTCCACCACGAAGGCA
>CAMBXJ010000353.1 GCA_945871455.1 Asaia bogorensis | reverse complement strand
GCGCCGAATTTCAAGGTGAAGTCCAGCGCCTTGCCAAACAGCACGATCAGGTCAGCCTGTTTGGCGATGTCACCGTAACGGCCGAGCGTGGCGTCGTTGAAGCCTCGAGGGCCTTCGCTGAGGCAGGCGGGAACGCCCAGCGCGGCTTCCAACCGCCCGATCAGCGCGCGTCCGGGCCGGTTCGCCAGCACCGGGGCGCCGATGATCAGCGGACGCTTCGCGCCGGCGATCAGCGACAGGATCGCATCGGCGGCGGCATCGCTCAGACCCACGGGAGAGGCGGAGAAATCGGCGGCGGACGGCCATTGAATGGCGTCCTCGGGCACCACGGCATCCAGCACGTCGGACGGCAGCGACAGATGCACGGGGCCGGGCCGGCCAGAGGTGGCGATGCGGATCGCCTTGGCGACATCCATGCCGACGGTCGCGGTATCGGTCGCCATCCAGGACGCCTTCGACACCGGCGCGGCCATCTCGGCCTGCTTCAGTTCCTGGAAGCCGCCCTTGCCCAACTGGTCGGTTTCGGTGTGCCCGGACAGCAGCACCATCGGGGTTTCCTGCCCCAATGCGGTGAACAGCGCGCCGACGGCGTTGGCGTGGCCGGGTCCGCCGGTCACCCAGGCGATGCCGGGCTTGCCAGTCAGGCGGCCGAACGCATCCGCCATATGGACGGTGGCGGCCTCATGCCGGACATGGAAAAGCTCCAGCTTCGAGTCGATCGCCGCGTCGAACAGCGACATGATGTGATTGCCGGACAGGGTGAAAATCGTGGTGTGTCCAGCCAATTCCAGGGTGCGCACGACGATGTCGGCGCCGCGGAGCGTGTTGGCCATGTCTTGGATGTCCTCGGGACGCGACGGCTTTATGGAAATCGAGACAAAACGAAACAGGGGGGCACGAGCCCCCCTGCAGATGTTCGTCGGAAACCCTCAGACCGGATCCCACGGATAAACGTCGCGGGTCCGCTCCAGAGGCGTGAACGCCTTCTCGACCGCCGGCAGCCACTGTTCCGCCAGCTTCTCAGACGTCCAGCCATCCGGGCGCGCCATGATGCGGATCGGGCGAGGCTGGTTGTACAGATACACCTCGTTGCCACGCACGCCGAAGATCTGCCCCGAAACCTTGGCCGCCGCGTCGGTGCCCAGGAACGAGATCAGCTTGGCGATGTGGTCGGGACGGGTGCGCGCCGCACGCGCCTTCAACTGCTCCTCCGACTGGCCGGGAACCGTTTCGATCATGCGGCTGAACGCATGCGGCCCGATGCAGTTGGAGCGGATGTTGTAGCGCTGCATGTCCATCGCGATGCAACGCGACAGGCCGGCGATGCCCAGCTTGGCGGCGCCGTAGTTGGTCTGCCCCACGCTGCCGATCAGGCCGGAGGTCGACGTGATATGCACGAACGCCCCGCTCTCCTGCTTGCGGAAATGCGTCACCGCGGCGCGGGAGACATAGAAGGCCCCATAAAGATGGACCTTCATCACAGCGTCCCACTCTTCGATCGACATGTAATGGAACATGCGATCGCGCAGGATGCCGGCGTTGTTCACAACCATGTCGATGCGGCCGAAATTGTCGATGGCGTCCTGCACCATCTTCTGGGCATCTTCCCAGCTCGCCACGCTCCCCGTATTCGCCACCGCTCGGCCTGTGCCATGCGCCTGGGTGATTTCGGCGACCACGCGCTGCGCCGGGCCGGCATCGCGGCCTTCGCCGGTCACGGTCCCGCCGATGTCGTTCACGACGACCATCGCGCCGTTGGCGGCCAGTTCGAGCGCGGTCGCGCGCCCGATTCCGCCGCCGGCGCCTGTTACAACGGCGACCTTCCCGTCCATCATACCCATTAGGTTTCCTCCTTAACTGCTCAGGATGGCCACACCATGCGTCAACGCGCGCGCCGTGTCATCCCTCGGTAAAGTAGGGCAGCCATTCGGGTTCCGGTGCCGTGGCCAGCGCCGGCGTGTGGCAAAGAAGGGCAGTGCTGGCGGATGGCCCCGCTTGTCGCGGTCCCACCGCCAGCCGAGCATGATGCCATCGCGAACCGGGGCAAGTCCCCCGGTCGCGTACCGAGCGGCCTACAACCGTCCGGTAAGCAGCAGCACGACGACGACGATAAGCACGATGCCCAGGCCACCGCTTGGATAGTATCCCCAACCCGAGCTATGCGGCCAGTTCGGCAACGCACCGACCAGAAACAGAATCAGAACGATCACCAGTATGGTGCCAATACTCATTGCACAAACTCCCACACAAATAAGTAGCCGGGACCGCGACCGCGGATGGCAGGCGCGGGGCGGCCCGTGCCCGAAATTTGCTTCGTCGCGATACCCACTAGTCTTTCATTTCCAATGCGTCATCACACGCTCCGGCACATCGGCGACCTTCAGCCTCGGAGGCTTGGCGTCCGTCCGCGCGCGAACAGCAGGCCGGCCACCAGACCGATGACCCCTGCCGCGGCGATGGCGGCCATCGGTTGCGCGGTGACCTGACGGACAAGACTGGCATGCGCGGCGGAGCCGGTCTCATAGGCATCCTTGCCGGCATCAGCGATGACAGCGGACGCCTTGTGGCCGGCATCGCGCACGGCATCCGCCGTCGCATTGATGGTCTCGCCGACCAATTTGGCTTCCGCGGGGATGGATTCAAGCATTTGGAACTCCTGAACAACAGAACGCGGGACAATGAAGTCCCCAAAGTGCATCAAGACAATGGGTGCCGCGGGTCACAAAACGCCGAGCAGCCAGAGAACGATGATGATCGGAATGGGAATTCCGATTAGCCAGAGAAGTATCGAGGGCATGACCTGTAGAGCCTTCCAACAGGTTCCGGCAAACCAATGTTCCCATTGGTCTGCCCAATGCGAAGTTATATTCGACGTATGCCGGTCCTGCCTCGGGACGACACAGGCGCCCCTGCGTCATGGCGGGCCGGGACACATCTGGTCAGAGCATGGCTCGCGGCCCGCCAGGTGCCGATCTGTCCGACTGACCGGAGGTCCAGCGTAACGAAGCTCCGACCGGACGAAATCAACGGGTCTGTTGCGTCGTAGTGGTCGTCGACGACACGACCGGCGGAGGAATTGTCGTCGTCTGCTCGGTCACGGTCGTCCGCGTTACGGGAGGCGACAGGTTACAGCCGGCCAAGAGCGCGGTTCCGGCCATCATCGCCATACCCAGACAAAGTGAAGTGGCTTTCATGATACTCTCCTTTCGATGAATGATCCGCGTAGCGACGCGACGCGGCTACCGGGATGTCGTGGTTTCGATGGTCCTGCTTGTGGTCGTCGGGCCAATCGAAGGAACGACGACCGTCCCGCGAGTGAAGGTCTGGGTTTGGTCGGTCACGACACCATTCCCGTCGGTCGTTGTGCGGGTATTGGTTTCCGTCGACGACCCGGACAGTGGAACCGGCATCGACGTCGTCGACTGCGTGGTGGTGCTGGTCGAGGACGATGTTTGGGCGACGGCGATGCCCGTCATGAGGGCAAACACGGTCGTCGCTGTAAGGACATATCGGATCATGTCGTTTCTCCTGTCTTATCGGCACCGCGTCATCGCGGCTCCGTCCAGATGACGGGACGTTCAGACGGCGGCGGTCGGGATCGGTCGACCGGCACTGGGTCCGACGCGACGAAAACGCCACCACCACAAGGGTGGCTGCAACGCGTTGAGGCATGAAACCGGTTGCAAGGCGGTCTCACCGTTGCGAAGTCGGACAGTCCGCTTCGCCGCGTCCTGGGCGGGAGACCGCAATGTCGCGGTATGCGTCAGGCCTGTGTTCGGGGTGCCGAGGACGGCGACCATGAACGTTTCATTTGTGGGCATTTCCGGGCTGACATCGCAGCCCGGCACCAAATCCGCATCTGTCCGATGCCCGATAAAACCGAAATGGATATCGCTATTTGTTTTTACAACCCCGCAAAGTTTCCAATCCTCCGCGACACGGGTTCGGCAAATACTCATGACAATCACGGCTTCCTCGCCTGACGGCCATGGCGATGTTTGGTATCTGTCCGCAACCATAACGCCCGTTTTCCCCGGGGCGAGCGTGGGTGCCCGTTGCTTTGTGCCCCCTCGGCGATGACACCACATCGCCTCTAGGGTCGCGCCCGCCAGGCACCCGGCTCTACCCGACTGAAATAGCGCACTATGTTTCCGGCCGAACACTGACCCAGATGGACCGGTCCGGTTGCGTCTGTCGGCTTTTTTCCCAAAACCGTGCCGCGGTCCCCGGCGTCCGGCCAGATCGAGACCGTGCGCGACCGGACGACGTCCGGGCCGGCGGTCATGACCGTTTCGTCGCGAAGAACGTCCGCAACAGCGCCCCGGCCTCGGCTTCCCGCACGCCGCCCACCACTTCCGGCCGGTGATGACAGGACGAGGCCGAGAACACGCGCGCGCCATGATCGACGCCGCCGCCCTTCGGATCGTACGCCCCAAACACCAGCCGCCGGATGCGGAAGAAACTGATCGCCTGCGCGCACATCGGGCACGGCTCCAACGTCACCACCAGATCGCAGTCCATCAACCGCGGCTCCCCCCGGATCGCGGCCGCCGAACGGAGCGCCAGCAGTTCGGCGTGGGCGGAGGCGTCGTGGGTTTCCTCCACCCGGTTGCCGGCGCTGGCCAGCACCGCACCGTCTGGACCGAGGACGACGGCGCCGACGGGGACTTCGCCACGGAGAGCGGCGGCGCGGGCTTCGGTCAGGGCTTGGTCCATGGGGGTCATGGGAAGGGCGGGGCGCTGCCGTGTTGGCTCCCCTTGGCCCCGCCAGGGGCTCTGCCCCTCGACCCCGCCAAGGGCGACGGCCCTTGGAACCGGATAATTGTCGTTTGAATTCCTGGGGCCTACCCGGACCTATC
>CAMBXJ010000352.1 GCA_945871455.1 Asaia bogorensis | reverse complement strand
CAACGACCGCACGATCCGGGTCGCGGTCACTGGGCTTAGCCGAGCGGGCAAGACGGTCTTTCTCACGTCGCTGATCGTGAACCTGCTGGCGATGAAGGCTGGCCGCGATACCTTGCCGGCTCTTCGCGCCTGTCTGGATCGGGATGGACGCAACCGGCTGCGCAATGTGCGGCTGCTCCCCGCCGGGGCCGGCACCACGCCACGCTTCGACGTCGCGGGGAAGTTGGCAGAACTGTCCTCGGACCAGCCGCACTGGCCGGCGCGCACCGATGATCTGGCGGAGATTGCGCTGGAACTGGAAATCGCCCCGGCCGACGGCGTGTTGCACACATTGCGCGGCTTCGCCGGCACCCCCCGGATCACGTTGTCGTTGCTGGACTATCCGGGCGAATGGCTGCTCGATCTACCGATGCTGTCGAAGCCGTTCGACCAGTGGTCGGCCGAGACGCTGGCCCTGGTCCGCCAGCCACCGCGTGAGGCGATCGCCCGACCGTTCCTGGAGTTCCTGACCGCCATCGATCCGGCCGGTGACGCGGACGACGCGCTGCTGCAGCGCGGACACCGGCTCTATCGCGACCTGCTGCTCGATTGCCGCCAGCGTCTCGGCCTGCGCTACCTGCAACCCGGTCGCTTTCTGTGTCCCGGCCCCAGGACCGAGGCGCCGTTCATGTGGTTCTTCCCCTTGGACAACGCGCCCGGAACCCCCAGGTCTGGCTCCATGGGTGCCCTGCTGCGCGACCGGTTCGATGCCTACAAGACGGATATCCGAACCAGCTTCTTCGATACGCATTTCCGCGCCTTCGACCGCCAGATTGTCCTGGTCGACGTGCTGGGGGCGCTGCATGCCGGCAAGGCGGCCTATGAGGACACCGAGCGCGCCATCTCCGACATTGCCGCCGGCCTGGCCAACAGCGGCGACCTGTTCGGCCAGTTGACCGGCGGCTGGCTGGGGAGTGCCGGTATCGACCGGGTCGCCTTCGTTGCCACCAAGGCCGATCACGTGCCGGAGTTACAACGCCAGAACCTGCGCGCCCTGCTGCGGGACATGGCGCAATCGGCCCGCGCCCACGGTCCGGACGGGGACGATGCGGTGTCCTACCATGTCGCCGCCTCCGTCGTATCCACCACGGATGGCTGGGCCGACCGGGTTGGCGGGCCGCGGGACCCGGTGGTGTGGGGGCGCGAACTCGGCCCGCCAGGATCTGAAACGCGAGATCGGCGGGCCTATCATGTCGGCACGGTTCCGATCACTCGCCCGCCGGACGGGTTCTGGTCCGGCCAGTATTTCGACCTGCCCGTGTTCACCCCGCCGCCGATCGATCCGGCGGGAACCAACGGCATCCAGCATATGGGGCTGGATCGGATTCTGGCCGACCTGATCGGAGACCGGCTATGAACGCCTTCACCCCCGGTTTCGCCGACCAGCCGCGCCCGTCAGACCCGGCCCGTCCGCTGGAACCAGCCGCCGCGACCGAACCATCGCCCATCGCGCCTGGCTTTATCGAGACCACCAGCCGTCCGCCCGACGACGCGCCGTTCCAACCCGCCGTGATCGTCGTGTCCGGCACGCCATCTGGGCCGCCCGGCATGTTGACCTGGGTGGCGGCCGGCCTAGCGTTGCTGGTCGTGGGCGGCACGATCCTATCCATGATCGGCTTCGTGGTCGATCAGATGGCCCGGTCCGCCGCCCTGGGCGTGACGACGGCCGGTGTCTTCTCGGTCGCCGCCGCTGCCATCATCTGGGGCGCCCTGATCGAGGTCCGCTCCTATCGCCGGTTGACGGTGGTCGATCGCATGCGGGTCCGTCTGCGCGACCCGGCCTGTCCGGTCGAGGATGCGCGCCATTTCGCTCGTTTCTGGCTCGCCAGCATCGCCGCCCGTGTGCCCCAGGCCGATGCCCTGCAAGCCGCGCTGGACGCTTGCCGGACGACCGAGGAAATTCGCGCCCTGCTGCGTCATCGCCCGCTCCGCGTCCTTCGCGAAAAGGCCCGCCTGCTCGGCACACGCGCCGGGACCCAGGCCGGATTCATCGTGGCGATCACGCCATCGCCCGCACTGGATGGGCTGATCGCCGGCCTGCGATCCCTGTCGCTGATCCGGGAGGTGGCGGCGCTTTACGGGTTGCGACCAGGGCCGGCGGTGACCATCGGGCTGATGCGGCGCTGCGCCTGGACCGCGGCATCGGTCTATGGCGTGAACGTCGCCGCCAGCATGGCCGCCACCAATCTGATGACCGAAATGCCGGTGCTGCGCCATGTCGCCGCCGCGGTCCCCGGTGCCGGCTTGACGGCGACCCGGCTCTATTGGCTGTCTCTGGCGGTCGCGGAAGCCTGCGCTCCGGTCGAGACCGAGGCATGATCCGCGCGACCGACTGGGGAGGAAAAGCATGACGGGATTGTTGGACGGACGGCTCGCCTTGATCACGGGTGGTGGGTCCGGCATCGGGGAGGGCATCGCCCGCGCCATGGCGGCGGCCGGGGCACGGGTGATCGTGGTGGATGTGAATGCCGATGGGGCCGAGCGGGTGGCCAATGCGATCGGGGGCGATGCGGCGTTTTATGCGCTGGATGTCAGCGACCGGATCGCCTGCGACGCCCTGGCCGCGACGGTGAAGCGCGATATCGGCGCGGTCTCCATCCTGGTGAACAACGCTGGCATCATACGTCGCGGCACGGTGGATGCGCCCAACACGCGGGCCGACTGGGACGCCACCATGGCGGTGAACCTGGACGGACCCTACAACATGGTCACCGCCTTTCTGGACCCGTTGAAGGAGACCAAGGGGGCGGTGATCAATATCGGCTCGATCCAAAGCTTCGTGGCGCTGCCGAACTCCGCCGCCTACACCACGTCCAAGGCTGGCGTGCGCGGCCTGACCAAGGCACTGGCGATCGAGTTGTCGCCCCTGGGCGTGCGGGTGAACGCCATCGCCCCCGGCCTGATCGCCACCCCACTGAACGCCAACGCTCGGCAGAACCCCGACTACATGAAGAATTTCGAGCACCGGATTCCGCTGCGCCGCCTGGGTGAGCCGGTGGATATCGCCGGACCGGCGGTGTTCCTGGCGTCCGACCTGGCGCGGTATGTGACCGGGGTGACCTTGCCGGTCGATGGAGGGTTCTTGTCGCTATGATCCGCACGATTCGCACCCCGGTCCTGGAAATCGCCTACGAGGAAACCGGCCCGTCCGACGGATTTCCGGTGATCCTGCTGCACGGGTTCCCGGACGATGCGCGGGCCTATGACGGTGCGGCCGGCCCCCTGGCAGCGGATGGCTTGCGTGTCCTGGTGCCGTATCTGCGTGGTTATGGCGGGACGCGATTCCTGGACCCGGCCACGCCTCGGTCGGGCCAGCAGGCTGCTTTGGGCGCCGATCTGCGGGATTTCATGGATGCGCTTGGCCTCGGCAAGGCCGTCCTGGGTGGGTATGATTGGGGTGGCCGCGCGGCGTGCATCGTGGCCGCGCTGTGGCCTGACCGGGTGAGGGGCCTGGTGTCGATCAACGGCTACAACATCCAGAACATCGCCGCCGCGCTGCAACCGGCCCCGGCCGACCAGGAGATTCGGCACTGGTACCAGTGGTATTTCAACACGGCGCGGGGTGTGGCCGGGTTGACCGCGAACCGGCGGGATATCTGCAAGCTGCTGTGGAAATTGTGGTCGCCCAACTGGGATTTCGACGACGCGAAGTATGAGGCGACCGCCATCAGCTTCGACAATCCCGATTTTGTCGATGTGGTGATCCAGTCCTACCGCCACCGCCACCAGAACGCGCCCGGCGATCCGGCGCTGGAACCGATCGAGGCGCTGTTGGCGGCGCAACCGCCCATCACCGTGCCGACCATCGTTCTGCACGGCGCGGCGGACGGTGTCGGCCCCGCGGTGCAGTCGGAATCCGCGCATCGCCATTTCGCCAACCGCTACGAGCGTCGCGTGATCCCGCGCGCCGGCCATTTCCTGCCGCATGAAACGCCGGAGGCGGTGGTTCAGGCGGTGCGGGATTTGGTGCGGTGAGGGCGGCTGCGGTGGCCTAATGGTTGCTCAATGATCTGTCGCGAGTTCGCGGCCACGACCGAGATTCACCGCCATTGCCGGTCAACGCATGGCTTTCTATATCTCGGGAGAATTTCTAGAAAGCAAGCGACGTGGCACTCAGCATGAAGGATAAGGAGACCGATCGCCTGGCCCGGGAGGTCGCTGCCCTGACCGGCGAGACTTTGACCGATGCGGTCCGCACCGCGTTGGCCGAACGCCTTGACCGCGAGCGATTGCGGCGTGGCCAGCCAAGCCGCCTATCGGATCGGCTTCTGGAAATCGGTGCGCATTGTGCCGCGCTCCCGGATTACGACACGCGGGGCCCGGACGAAATCGTCGGTTATGACGAAACCGGCATGTGGCGCTGATGGTCATCGACACCTCGGCGCTGGTCGCGATCTTGCTTCGAGAACCGGACGCCGAATGCTTTGCCGCCGCAGTGGAGGGGGCGGCGGTACGCCTGGTGTCGGCGGTCACGCGGGTTGAGCTGTCTTGCGTCATTGAGGGTCGCAAGGGCGACGCTGGCCGAACCGATCTGGAGCTTCTGCTCCGCGATGGCGGCATTGAGGTTGCGACCGTTACGCCGCAACAGGCATCTATCGCGATCGATGCCTTTCGTCGCTATGGCAAGGGGCGAGGACACCCGGCCGCGCTGAATATCGGCGACTGTTTTTCGTATGCACCGGCGGTCGCGACTGGCCACCCGTTGCTCTTCAAGGGGAACGACTTCAGTCACATCGACATCCGGTCGGCTTTGAAATAACGCCTGGTTTGCCGAGTTAGGCGGGGTCGTCCCATCGGCTGAGCGGCATGCACCCCGGATGGACCGCGAGGAACGACCAACC
>CAMBXJ010000351.1 GCA_945871455.1 Asaia bogorensis | reverse complement strand
CATCCGCGTACGCGACGCCATCGCATACATGATCGCCTGGGTGATGGACGCATCGGCCGGGGATGTGGCGGCGGCTCAGTCGTCCAGGCTGCGTCCTGCATGACACCTACCGTTGCTTGTGTTGTCATGGCGGGTGAAATGAGGCCGCGCCACCCGACCGGCACCGGAAGGCCGCCTTCCGGCTACAGTACGGCGCGCGCCCGTCAGGCGGCCTTGATGTTGGAACGCTTGATGTGATCCAGGTTGGCGCCCTCGATCCGCACCAGTTTGGTCAGACCTTGCCGGTTCGGCGAATGCACCACTCCGACATCGTAGAAATGCGCATCGCCTGGCTTCAGCACGTAGCTCCGCTCCGGCGCGACCAGGGTCGGCTTATCGCCCTCGCCTGGCGTGACCACGCGCCAGTCGATCATTTCCGTGTCGCCAACCGCCAACCCATAGATCGCCCAGCTGGATCCGTGATCGTGCGGCCCACCGATGGCAGCGGTTTCATAGACATGGCCGCAGACGCAGAAGCCCAGTTCGGGGTCCTCATACAGCACCTTGCGTGGCCTGCACTGGTCCTCCGTCAGGTGCTGGGCGACAAATTCCTTATCCAGCAGCACCTTCGACACCAGCGCGCATACGGCCTGTTTCCCGTCTGGTCCGGGATCGGCTTTCAGGACGCCGCGAATGTCGGTGCTGAGTTGCTCCAGCGTGTAGGCCATGAATTTTTCCTCCGGTAGCGTACTCCGTGAGCAGGAAATTCCTATTATCCCAAGCACCGGAGTTGGTAAATAGTGTGCCCCCCTGCCCATGTCCTTGTTCCTCGGGTGACGTGGGGTTCGATCGAGCCGCCCCAGGAGCGGGCCACCCGATCCGGACCGGCACCCCGACGGACACGCAGGCATCAGACGATCATGGCGGCTTCAGGCAAGCCCTGCGCCGGCCTGCCGGTTCCACGGCATCAGCCGCAGCACGCTGGCCAATCCGCAGGTGCCGCTTACGCCGGCAAACACCAGGCCGGCGCCAACGAAACCAGACAGGGCATAGAACCACGGGGAAACCGTGGCGCCCAGGATCACCCCCAGCACGACCATCGACCCGGCGGCGATCTGCACCTGACGCATCAGTTCCAGCGGCTGACGACGATCCATCGCCACCGGCAGGCCCGCCTTCTTCCAGGCATCCAACCCGCCTTCCACAATGAACGCCTCCCGGTCCCCCGCTTTCTCGGCCAGTCGCGCCGCATTGCCGGCGGTACGGGCGCCGCTTCGGCAGTGGAACAGCACCGGCTGACCCTTGGCCACGGTCAGTTCCACTTCTTGCAGTTGCGACAACGGAAGGCTGTGGGCGCCTGGAATGCGTTCGCGGGCGTGCTCGTCTGGTTCCCGCACATCGACAAGGGTCGCGCCGTCCCGCAGCAGGCGAGAGGCGTCCTGGGCTGAAATCGTCTTCAACATGGTTCAATTCCTTTTCGACCAGTATTGGTCTCGGGTGGGCAATAGAGGTCCCGCAATACACCCAGTAATGTCGCGGCCTTTGGATCGGTCAGCCGGTAGAAGACCGCCTGCGATACCTTGCGGGTGGCCACCAGATCGGCCTCCCGCAGTTTCGCAAGGTGCTGTGACAAGGCCGGCTGCGACAGACCAACGGCGTCTGCCAAAGCCGTGACGGTCATCTCACCCTCGCCGGCCAGGTGACACAGCAACAGAAGCCGGTTCTCGTTGGCGAGCAGGCTCAGCATTCGCGCCGCCTCCGCTGCCTTGTCCCGCAGCGCCGCCAGATCGGGTTTGGTTTCGGTATTCATCGTCGGGCAAGTTTATCCATAAGCTCAAACTAAATAAGTGATGACTTATATAAAGTTCAACCCCTATCGTAGGGACAGGAGGAGGAATTGGACGCAGCCATGAAAAGCCCGCTCATCCGCGCCTTCTTCGACGAACCGACGGACACTGCCAGCTATCTGGTGTGGGATCCGGCGACGAAGGAAGGCGTGGTGATTGACCCCGTGCTCGACCGGAACAACCGCTCCGGAGAGGCGGACACGCGATCGGCCGGCGCGATTTCGCGGACGGCGGAAGCCGAGCAGGTGGCCAGATCAAGTCCGACAATGGCCACGGGGGAATGGCCACGGGGGGCATCTCGGTTGTGATGACCATTTGCGCGCGTCGCCTAAGCGAACCCGAGGCCCACGCGCTCAATCCCGCACGGGCGGGCGCAATGACCGCCGCCGTTTGGTTCACCCTGTCCCGCGTAACACCGCCCCAGCGACAGACGCCCCCACTCGGCGTCCGCGTGGCAGTGCCTGCCGCATTGCTTGCGGGGACACTCTAGAGCGGTTTGACCCTGACGGGAAACCGCTCTAGCTCCTTGTTTTGAAGCATAATTCTCACGCTGCTATGTTCAATTTCAGCGTGATCCCGCGCTATCAGGCCTCGTTGGTGAAGATGATCGTGCCGGACGCGGCAAACATCCCGCCCACGCCGTGGCAGACCGAGACCTTCGCGCCCGGAATCTGCGCCGCCGCCGTGCCGCGCATCTGCCGCACGCTTTCCTGCAGCGCATACATCCCGTACATGCCGGAATGCATATACGACAGCCCGCCACCATTCGTGTTCAACGGCAGCGAACCGCCCGGCGCCGTATTGCGTCCGGCAATGAAGGCCGCCGCTTCGCCCCGAGGCAGGAAGCCAAGATCTTCCAAACCGTAGATCGGCAGATGCGCGAAGGCATCATAGATCATCAGGTGGTCGACATCGTTGCGATTGATACCGGCCTGCTGGAACGCCGTCGGACCTGCCACCCGGAAAGCGCGGGACGACGTGAAGTCCTCCATCTGCGAGACCAACGGGGTTTCGACGCTCTCCCCGGTTCCCAGGATATAGACCGGCTTCGTCGGGAAATCCTTCGCCCGTTCCGCCGATGTCAGGATCAGCGCGCCGCCGCCATCCGTCACCAGGCAGCACATCAGCAGGCGGAACGGCCAGGCGATCATGCGGCTGTTCAGCACGTCATCCGTGGTGATCGGGGTGCGGAACGTGGCACGCGGGTTCATCCCGGCCCATTCGCGCTGCACGACGGAGACCTGAGCAATCTGCTCTTCCGTCACACCATAGGTCTTCATGTAGCGCAGCACGGGAATGGTGAACATGCTGGGCGGGCCCATCGGGCCGAACGGCTGCTCGAACTGCCCGGCCAGAGACGACGGCGGCACGCTGCGCGGCGGATTGCCAATGCGCGACTTCCCGCTTTCGCCATGCGTGATCAGGATGGTCTTCGCCAGACCGGCCTCGATCGCCGCCGCCGCGTGGCGGACATGCAGCATGAACGAACACCCACCGACCGAGGTTCCATCGACCCAGGTCGGCGTAATGCCCAGGTAATGCGCAAGCTGCACCGGGGTTTCATTGGCGGTCGCGATGCCGTCGATATCCTTCGGCCGCAAGCCGCAATCGGCCATGGCATTCAGCGCCGCATCCGCATGCAACTGAATCTGCGACATGTTGGGAATGACGCCAAGCTGGGTCGTCTCGGCGGCGCCGACGACGGAGACTGCATTTCTGCGCATCGGATCAGCCTTTCACCGAAGAGGGCACGGGCCGGAAAAGCGGCAGCGTGATCTTGTCGTTCTGCTTCTCGAACACGACCTCCAGCGCCATGTCCAGTTGCAGCGCCTCCGGCGTTTGCGGACATTCGACGATGTTCGTCATCATCCGCGGGCCTTCGGCCAGTTGCACCACCGCGATGGCATAGGGCGGCGTGAAGCCCGGCACCGGGCGGTGATGGATCACGTAGCTCCAGAGGATCGCCTTGCCGGAAGCGGCGAAGAACGACACCTTGCGCGACCCGCAGGCCGGGCAGAACGGACGCGCCGGGAAATAGACCTTCCCGCAGCCATCGCAGCGTTGCAGACGCAACTCGCCCTCATTGGTTCCATCCCAGAAATGCTGGGTCTCCGGCGTTGGCTGCGGTAGTGATCGGCCTGGTTCAGCCATGTGTCGTTCCCTCCGTTTAACGTTGTTGGACTTCTGAGATCAGGCCGCGGTCCGGCGGAGACCGGCGACATAGGACACGCCGGTGGGACCGACATGTTCCGCATGCGATTCGCCGGCCGCCACGGCGCACCACTCGCCAACCCCGAACCGTGTCGCCTGACCGGCACGCGTGATGGTGATCTCGCCCTCGGTCACCAGGACGCGCGCATCGAAGTCATGCGTGTGGTCCGGGTTAACTGTGTTGGGGGCCATGCCCCTGGCCACGACTTCATAGCCGTCCTGAGCCAGGGCGGCCTCGAATTCCGCGCGTTCCATGGGTCCACTCCTCCTGTCCACGGGGTCGCAGGTTAGGACGCTGGATGCGGGTGGGCAACCGCCGCCAAAAGGGCTTTGTGCCTCTGGGCACCCAGCCAGGACGGACGGGCCTAGAACCCAGTTATGGAAGCTGCTCGGCCGCGATACTCAGCAGGCGGGCGAACCGGGCGGCCCATTCGGATTGGCCGGTGGCGTCGGCGATCAGGTCCTGGCGGATTTCGATCTCCACGTGGGGCAGGCCACGCTGTTCGCCGTGCACCGGGATGCCGTAGTCGCTGTCGCCGGTGATCGCGTATGGGGCGTTGTCGCCGACGATCAGATCGCCCTCGGCCCGCAGCAGGTCCAGCATGATCCGGGCCAGGGTCGCATCCTTGTTGTAGAGGACGCCGACCTGCATGTCTCGCCGCTCGCCCTTGAAATTGGGCGTGAAACTGTGCATCGCCACCAGGACGGTGCGCCGCCCGGCAGCCTGGCGCGCGTCCAGCAACGCGGTGATACGATTCTGATAGGGCGTGAAGATCGCCGCGACCCTTGCCGCCCGGTCGGCCGCCGAGAGGTTCCGGTTGCCGGGGATTTCGGTGAATTCGCTGATCGCCGGCAT
>CAMBXJ010000350.1 GCA_945871455.1 Asaia bogorensis | reverse complement strand
GAGTTGACCCAAGCGCAGCAGGCTTTCGTCGCGGAGATGGCCGGTCTTTCGCCGTCTACGTCCCAGTTCCTGACAAAACTGACCGAGGCCGAGCGCAGCGGTGCGGGAGGGCTGTTTAATTTTCTGATGAAGCAGACCGACCTGCCTCTGACTGAGGTCAGAAGTGCCTGCCTGAACCTGCTGCCGCGACTTCCCGCCCGCATGTCCCAGTTTGAAAACCGCTTTAATCTTCTGACTCTAGCGGAGCGCGAACGCATCCACGCACTTGCCGCCGAGGACCGGGGCGACTGGGAGGCGGCAGGACAATCCTGGTTGGCGGCGGCCATCGCCCTTGCCGGCACGGATCGCGAGACAAGGCTGGCTCAGGGCGTCATCTACCGCCATCTGGCCGAACTCGCGACCAAACATCCCGAGATCGAAGCGGAGAATTTCTACGAAGACCCGGTGGTCTGCTACCTCAAACGCGCCTGCGCCGCGGACCCGGAGCATCTTCCCAGCCGGCTGGACCTGATCGGGCGGTATCGGAAGGACCCTGAGACCGCGAAGGATTGGCATCAGGCCGTCAGTGAGACGGTCAAAAGCTTTCCCAATGACGCAAGCGTCCTGCAGCAGGCGTTGGACTCAGCACTGGCGCGCAAGGCCTACAAACAGGCCAGCGGCTTCGCGCGAAGGCTGCTGAAGATCAACGCGATCAATCCTGGCGTGCGCCGACAAATGATCGAGCTGCAAATTTCCTATGCCCGCAAGCAGATGCGCGCGAAGCGCCCCGATCTGGCCATGAAAGCCATGACCGAGGCGGCCGAGTGGGAACGCGCCGATGCGCCGAGCACCCATCTCCGAATCGTTCACGCTCTGGTGGAGCGACAGACTGGTTCGGCCGACCAGGCGGATGCCAAGCTGCGTGATGCCGTTGCACGCGCGGGTGGTGGGGTCGCGGGCTGGTTCCGGGTTCGGCTCGAAGCCGACCTGATGAAGGCTGGCGGCAAGACTGAATGGCTGCGCGAGGAACTGAAGCGCGCGTGTGGAACCCCGCCTACCCCGGACGCCATGATGGCAATTGTCTCCGCGCTTGGGCAGTCGGAAGCCGCTGAAAACAAGAAAGTGGTTGCCGCGTTGCTGCTGACCATGCGGCGTTGGCTCCGGCAAGGCGCCGCCATTGACTGGAAACCCGCTGAATTTCAGGCCATCGCGGAGATGCTTACGCGGTTTGACGTATTCGACTTGCTACGAGATTACGCTCAGGCTGCCCGAGAGCGGGATCCCGAGCATCCGGATTGGCGCTTCCATAACATCGTCGCCCGCACCGAGGGCGACCCGGATCGCCTGTCCATGTCCGAGACGAACGACCTTGCCGAGCTGGCGGGGGCGGCCGTTAAGCGGGAGGATTTTCACATGATCAACCGGATCGGGCGGTTCATGGACGGGGCTGACGCGCCGCCGCGCCGGGGCCACTGGGGGCCAGCGGACGAACCGGATGATCTGGATGACGATGCAGTCATGGCTTTATTCAGCATGATGCTGGAGGGCATGCCCAAGGCGGCATCCGCTAACCTACGCAAGCGGGTCAACGAGCTCGGCCGCGAGCAGGCGTTGGCGGAATTGATCGGCGAACTGAAGTCCTCGCCTCTCGGACTTGGGATGCCGGAACCACTGTTGCGTGAGTTGTCAGCAGCTATGGTGGCCAAGGCCATGAACGACAACACGGCCGGGCAGGGTCGCACCAGGCAGAGGAGCCTGTTCTGATGCTTGACCCATTCACCGTTCTCGGCGTGACCGAGGATGCCGATGATGCCGAGATTCGGCGCCGCTACCTGGCGTTGGTCCGGGAATTTCCGCCCGACCGAGCACCCGAGCGGTTCCAGGAACTACGCGCCGCGTATGAAGCTGTCGGCGATGAGCGGAAACGGTTGGAGACGAAGCTGCTCCGAACCAACACGGCCGCGCTGACGCGGCTGTACATGTCCGCTTTGCAGGCCGGTGCGACCGATGGACTGCAACCCGACGCTCGCGCGCGGCGCGCCACGAAGCAAGCCATCACGGCGGTGCTCGCCGAGGGGATCACCAAGGCCATGCCAAAGTTGTCCGATGAAGACCGCGGGAAACAAGGTGGACGATAGTATCAAGCAGGCGCTGCTCGCCCAGTTCAGCGCCTTGCTGGACGCCGAGCCAGATGGGTCGCAGCCGGATGAACCGGTGACGGAGACCGATCTTTACACATTGTTGGTCGAGATGGCTGGGCTGCGCGCCGAGGTACGGACGGAATCGCGCCTGGTGAAAGAGGCGCTGGACCAGTTTCGCGGTGTCTTCGAGACACTGCAGACGAGCCATGACACGGTGCGCCAGGAACTCGAACGGGCGCGGGCGGAGGGGCGCGATCAGGTCAAGGCCGCGATCCGGCCAATGCTGCTGGACGTCATCGACCTCAGGGACCGGCTCCTCGCGGCCCTGAAGTTCGCGGGGATACCACGGACCGGCTGGCTGGACCGCGTCTTCCACCGAAACGCCGGGGGCGAAGAAGCCTGGCAAGAGGGATTGCGTCTGACCTTGCGCCGCCTGGATCAGGTGCTGCTCGACCGGAACGTGGTCGTCCTGCGTCTGGAAGGCCAGAAGTTCAATCCCCGGCAAGCACGCGCCGTCGCGACCGTCGCGGACAGTGCGGCCCCCGATGGCATCGTGATCGAGGAGATCCGTGCCGGCTTTCTCTGGGACGATCAGGTGCTGCGGACCGCCGAGGTGATCGTCAGTAAATCGGACGCAAGCGCAGGAGATACACCATGACGGACGAAATCGTCGGCATCGATCTCGGGACGACCAATTCGGAAATCGCCATTTACCGGAACGGTCGTCCCGAGGTGCTTGCCGATGAGCGTGGTCGGATCATCCTGCCCTCGGTCGTCGCACTGTCGGAGACCGGGGAATTGCTGGTCGGCGAGGAAGCCCGCAACCAGTACCTGCTCTATCCCGAGCGAACCATCCGTTCGATCAAGCGCCGCATGGGTAGCAACGACCAGGTGCGTCTGGGCGATCGTGACTACACGCCGCAGGAAATCTCCGCGATGATTCTGTCGCGGCTCAAGGAGATTGCTCGCCAAGCCCTGGGCCGGCCGGTCCAGAAGGCGGTGATCACCGTGCCTGCATATTTCTCCGACGCGCAGCGCCAGGCGACGCGTGAGGCCGGCGAGATCGCCGGGCTGGAGGTTGTGCGGATTATCAACGAACCCACCGCGGCGGCGCTCGTCTACGAAGCGGCACAGCATCAGGGCAAACGCATCCTGGTCTACGACCTGGGCGGAGGCACGTTCGACGTATCGGTCGTGCGGATCGAAGGCGGTGTGGTGGAGGTCATCTCCAGCCATGGCAACAACCATCTCGGTGGCGACGATTTCGATCACAAGATCGTCGAGCATGTGCTGGACCATTTGAAGCTGAAACACGGGGTGGACATCGCCGACCAGCCCCGGGCGATGGCACGGGTGACGCGTTCGGCGGAAACGGCCAAGAAGCAATTGTCGGATCACCCCTTCGCCCGCATCCAGGAGGAATACCTCACGGAGGAGGATGGTAAGCCGGTGAACCTGGACCTGGAACTGGCCCGCCACGACTACGAGGAGATGATCGCGCCGTTCATCGAGGAAACCCTGGGTGCGATCCATATTGCGCTGGAATCGGCGAACCTGACGGCGTCGCAGGTGGACGAAGTTCTTCTGGTTGGTGGCGCCACCCGAACCCCGATGATACGCCGCCGTCTTGTAGAGGTGTTCGGCAAGGAGCCGCGCGGGGAGGTCGATCCCGACCTCTGCGTTGCCCTGGGCGCGGCTATCCAGGGGGCGGCGATGGCGGGCACCGAGGTCTCCGCGGTGCTGGTCGATGTCACGCCTTACACGTTTGGCACCAGTGCGCTTGGCGAGTTGAACGACGAGCTTTAT
Organism: Asaia bogorensis; assembly: GCA_945871455.1. Lineage (GTDB taxonomy): Bacteria > Pseudomonadota > Alphaproteobacteria > Acetobacterales > Acetobacteraceae > Rhodopila. The sequence continues at coordinate 1,008 of CAMBXJ010000350.1, read as the reverse complement.
CCATACTGTTTCATCCCGATCATTCCCAGGAACACACCGATCCCGGTGCGGCGGAGCGAAGTGTTCTTTACCGTCAAGGATGCGCAGACCGAGGTCGATGTGAAGATCTTTCAGGGCGAGAACCCGGACGCCATGGAGAATATCCAGCTCGGTGAGTTCCGTGTTACCGGACTCAGCAAGGCACCGTCTGGCAATCAGGTCATCATCGATCTGGCCCTTGATCGTGACGGCATTCTGCAGGTTTCGGCGCGCGAGAAGGCGACGGGTCTGGAACGGCGCATTACGATCGACAAGGCACTGTCGCGCTTTGACCAGGGGCAGTTGGACGCGGCGCGGGAGCGGATCGGCGCGCTGTTTGATGAGCAGGCACCCGCGGATTCCGTCGCGGCTTCGGACTCCGCGTTGGACGCGTTACTGACGAAGGCAAGCAACAAGCTGGATGAGGTGTCGGCCGAGGATCGGTCGGAGATTATCGAACTGATCGAAACTATCAGGGACGCCAGAGGCGACGACGACGCTGCTGCGCTCGAGGAAGCGCGTTCGCAACTTCAGGACTTGCTGTTCTACCTGGAGACGTGACCGATGGAACGCTGCCCGCTTTGCCGTGCCATGCTGAACGGCGCCGAAACGTGCCGCCGCTGCAAGGCGGAGCTTCAGTCTGTGCAACGGGTCGAGCGTGAAAACCGGGCGTTGGTTGGCGCGGCGATATATCGTTTGTCTCTGGGGGATGTGGCGGCGTCCAAGAGGTTGTTACGCATCGCGATGACTCTGCATGCCACGCCGGAGGCCAGGGCTTTGTGGCGATTGGTCGCGGCGGATTGAGCGTCCCGACGCGGAATGGTTTGTCGTGATCTGGCTCTGCCAGGAAAACACGGGCCACGGTACCATCGCGGCTCGTAAATGTCGCGGCCGCGCCTAAGCCGATCTCTCATCCGGCGACACCAGCGTCTACCGTCTGATACCATGGCATGAGAGCAGCGGCCATGGCGGCGGCCGCTCAGTTCGCGA
>CAMBXJ010000349.1 GCA_945871455.1 Asaia bogorensis | reverse complement strand
CCCAGCCCCCTCCCGCAAGGGGAGTGGGAGTCTTTGCGGTCATCGCGCTGGCCCGGTTTGCGACGCGGGTCAATCGGAACCGCGTCGCGTCCGATGGGGTTAGGCCAATACCAATCAGGCCAATTCCAATCAGGCCGGTCCCATGAAGTCCCGTTTGCCCAGCGCCACGCCGCGATGGCGCAGGATGTTGTAAGCGGTGGTGGTGTGGAAGAAGAAGTTCGGCAGGCAGAAATATTGCAGGTAGGCCTGCCCCTTCATGCTGCGCTGGTTGCCGCCGGCCATCCAGGTGATGTCCTTGTCCTCGGTGCCGTCGATCTGCGCCCTGGTCAGGCTTTTGACATAGGCCAGGGATTGTTCGGCGCGCGTCTTGGCGTCGGCGAAGCTGGTGTCGTCGGTGGCGGCGAATTCCGGCATTGCCCCGCCGGCCAGCCGGCCCGGACCATTACGCCCGAAATCCGTCGCCTGACGGATCTGGCGCGCCAGGCAGAACATGTCCGGGAACAGGCGGTCGGACAGCAGCGCCGATTCCTCGATCTTATTTGCGACGCAATGCGCCGCCGCCTTGTCGATGATGGTGATCAAGGATCCCAGTTGCTGGGTGCACATCGGCACCGACGCGTCGTACATCGAAAAAGCCATGGAACGATCCTCTCGCGGTTGTTGTAACAAAATCAGCCGCGCAGATTGGCCGCATCAGGCGGGGTGGAACAAGGGACCCAGTACGTCCTCCACGCCGGTGATGAGGATCTGCACGCCGATGCACAGTAGCAGAAAGGCGAACAGCCGCGACAGGGTGCGGCTGCCGGACGGTCCGATCATCGACACCAGCCGATCGGCGAAGTGGTAGAACAGCCAGATTACCACCGACATCGCCAGGGCGGCCAGGCTGACGCCGATAATGAAACGGGCCATGCCGCCAAACCCATGCGGATGCCCCGCCCCCAGCGCGACGGCCACCGCCATGGTGCCCGGACCGGTGGTGAAGGGGATGGTCAGGGGGAACAGCGCCACATCCTCCGCCCCTTCCGACGGCGCGGCTTCCTTCTGCTTCTGGGCTTCCCGCACCTCCGGGGCATTCAACAGTCCCCAGGCACTCAGCGCGACGACCAACCCGCCGCCGATGCGCAAGGCCGCCAGACTGACGCCGAAGAACTGCAACAGATGGGTCCCGGCCCAGAGCGCGACCATCATGACGACGAACGAATAAATCGCCACCAGGCGGGCCAGCCGCTGACGGTCCCGAGGCGGGCGAACGGCGGTGACTTCGCGGAAGATGAAGGCGCCGCTGATCGGGTTGATGATCGAGAACAGCGCCGGAAAGGCGAGCAGGAACGCCTTGATCGCTTCCTCGACCGGCATCAAACGGTCTGTATTTGGCCGGTCTGCTTTTGCCCGGTCTGCTTTTGCCCGGTTTGGGACGCCCGGACGATCATATCCAGCATGCGATGGCGGGTGATGGCGGCATCGAATCCAGGCACGGCGGGTTTGCCGTCCCGAATGGCCTCCCCCAATTTGGCGTAAAGCTGCGCCACGTTATAGGGCGAACCGGCGGGGACACTGGCCGGAACCCAGCGGTACTGCCCCGGTACCTCCAGGTCCGACAGGTCCTTGGCGCCGCCTTGCGCACCCTGCACACGCAGTTCCTGCCTCTGGGTGGACGCGCGCATGGTGGCGGACAGGACCAGATCGCCCTCGGAGCCATGGATCTCGAACAGGAATTCCTGGCCGCGAGTCATGCCGCCACGCACCTGGGCGGAAACGACGGCGCCGCTGTCGGTGATGCCGCTGACGACGAGTTGATCGGGCACGTCCTTCGGAATGGCACGTCCGGCGTCGTCGGCCGGGATCGTGTCCCGCTGGCTGACGGCGAAGGCGGACAATTCACGGAACTCACCCAGGCAGAAGCACAGCGCGTCCAGGTTATGCCCGCCGGTGATCGTCATCAGGTTGGCGCCGTTGGCGAAATCGGCCTGGTAGGACCGGTCCAGGCTGGCGCCCCAGTTCGCCGCGTTGACGAACAATGTGCCGGACAGCGGCTTGCCGATATAGCCCTGTTGGATCAGGTCGCGGACATAGCAGATGGACGGCGACACCCGCCCTTGCAGGCCCACCGCGTGGCGGACGCCCTTGGCCTCCGCCGCGTCGTACATCCGCATGGCTTCCTCGGAGTTCCGGCCGAGCGGCCATTCGGAATAGACGTGCTTGCCGGCGTCGATGGCGGCCATGACGGGATCGAGATGGTCGGGCACCTTCACGCACACCGTCACCAGATCGACGTCCTTGTGTTGGGCCAGTTTCACCGGATCGGCGAAGGCCAACGGTACGCCGTAATGCTTCGCCGCGGCGTCCGCCGATTCCTGGCGCGTTGTGCAGACGGCAACGACCTCGAAATCCGGCAGGCCTTGCAGGGCGGGCATATGGGCGATGGAGGAGAAGCCTCGGTTGGGCGTGATGCCAACCATGCCGACACGGATCTTGCTTGCCATTTTGGCGGTCTTCCTTCCCGGAGCGCGTTGGTCGCGTTTCGATTGGTGAAAATCGGTGCTTATTTCCGGTTTGACAAGGCGTGACACGTCATCGCGGTTCGCCGCGCAGCCCGGGCACACACGGCGCCCAGGCCAGGATCGGCGGCACCGGGTCGCCCCGATGCCGCCGCCGATCAGACCAGCGCGGGCCGCTTGTGCGCCCAGGGTTGCACCGCCTCAAACGCCGCGGAAGCCTGCAACACCCCCAGATCGTCGAACCGCCGCCCGACAATCTGCAAGCCCACCGGCAGTCCATCCGCGGTGAAGCCGCAGGGCACGCTGGCGGCGGGATTCCACGACATGTTGAACGGATAGGAGAACTCCGCCCAGCTCACCCAGTCCCATTCATGGTGCGGCCAATGGTCGGGCATCAGTTTCTCGGCCGGGAAGGCGGCGACCGACACCGCCGGGGTCAGCAGGAAGTCCCAATCCTGGAACCACCGATGAATGCCCGCGACATACGCCATCTTCCGTTCCCGCTGGGCCTGGTAATCGGCGATGGACACGTTGTCCGAGGCCTTGATGCAGGCCACCAGGCCCGGGTCCATCCGCGATTCCCATTCCGCCAGATAGGGCTTCAGGCGCGTCATATGAGCCGACCAGAAGAAGCGGATCAGGTCCGGACCGGGTGCGGCCCAGGGGGTTTTCACTTCCTCCACCGTCGCGCCGAGGGCCGTGAATCGGTCGACGGCTGCCTTCACCAGCGCCGCCACATCGGGATCGACCCGCGCCACGCCAAGATCGGGGCTGTAGGCGATGCGCTTTCCCTTGATGCCTTCGTGCAGGCGTTGCAGGTAATTGGCGGGTCCCGCCTCCAGCGTCGTGTAATCCAGCGGGTGCGGCCCGGCCATCACCTCCAGCATCAAGGCGCTGTCCGCCACGGTGCGGGTCATCGGACCCATATGCGACGTCATATCCCCCGTGCTGACCGGATAATACGGCACCCGCCCGAAGCTCGGCTTGATCCCGAACACGCCGCAGAAATGCGATGGCATGCGGATCGAGCCCGCCCCGTCGCTGCCCTGGTGCAACGGCCCGAACCCGGCGGCCGAAGCCGCGCCCGCGCCGGCGGACGACGCGCCCGCGTTGTAGCCATGCTTCCACGGGTTGTGCGTGATGCCGGTCAGCGGGCTGTGCGACACGCCGGTCCAGCCGAACTCCGATGTCGTGGTCTTGCCCAGGATGATCGCGCCATCGTCGCGCAACCGAGGCACGACAGGCGTGTCTTCGCCCGGTTGGTTGCCCTTGAAGATCAGACTGCCGCTTTGGGTCGGCATGTCCTTGGTAATCGCCAGGTCCTTGATGGTGACCGGCACGCCATGCAGCCTTCCGATCCGCTTGCCGCTTGACAAATCGGCTTCCGCCTTGCGCGCCGCGTCCATCGCCTGGTCCCCGGCCAGATACGCGAAGGCGTTGACCTTCGGGTCCAACGCCGTGATGCGATCCAGCAGGCCACGCATATACTCGACCGGCGAGAGTTGTTTCGTGCGGATCAGTTCGGCGAGTTCGGTGGCGGGCATGAAGCCCAGGGTTTCGGTGTCCATGATGCGTCCTTTGATGGCTGGGCTAGAGTTTCAAGATTATCCTCCGAAGGCAACGGCTCTCCCGCCGCATCGGTCCATTGGAAGCCCGGACCGGGAAAGGCGAAGCTGCGCTTGCTTCAGATCCTACCGGCACGCAGATCGGTGGCAGTCTGGTTCCGTTGCGTGACCCGCCGGGTCCATGTCCGTGCCGGGATTTCGATCCAGCGGTACGTCGCTTGTGCGAACGCCAGCAACCCAGCAAGCAGCATGACGTTCCACGCCAGTTGGGATGCCGGCGAAAGGCTCGTTCCATCCAACCACCAGTTGGAAAGTTGCATGATCGGCCAGTGCGTCAGGTACAAAGAGTACGATATGTTGCCCAGCCAAACAATCACGGGAAGGGACAGGCCACCAGCCATCCACCCATCGTCCTGTGCGGACAGCAGAATGAAGATCGAAAAAGCAGGCAGAACAAAAAAGACAAACCCCGGCACCATCAAACCGATCGCCAGCAACACGATACCGCAAAGCGCGCTCGGCGTCGGAGGGCAAACCAGCCCATTGTGCCAAGCTCTGAACAGCAGGGCACCCGCACCGAACTCGGCTGCCATTCTGATCATGCCATAGCTGCCAACGACGTCGAATGAGATCCCCCGCTAGGTCAATATCGCATACAGGGACAAGAATGCTGTCAACACAAGCGCGATCGGAACACGAATACCCCGCCACCGCGCGGTCAACCATTGACAGATGGGGAAGGTCAAATGGGCGAACCATTCGGCGCTGAGCGACCAGGACGGCCCGTTCCAGCAGGCCGGCAGCCAATAGAACCAATTCTGTATCAGCAGCAGTGAAGCCACGAACGCATCCGGTTCAAACCGGGGGACAT
>CAMBXJ010000348.1 GCA_945871455.1 Asaia bogorensis | reverse complement strand
GTGACAGGGAACCCGGGTGACGGGGCCGTGTCAATTGGCGAGCCGTCGGGCCGGTCGACGCGACGGGCGTTGGGACGGCAAATCGCGGGTGCCGGTTAATGTTCAGAGCGCCCGTAACAAACAAAATGCGGGTTGTCCCACCCCACCTTGCCGTACCGCAACGGCTTGCCGTCCAATGTCCGCACGCTGCCGCCAGCGGCTTCCAGCACCGCCTGGGGGGAGCACGTATCCCATTCCATCGTGCGCCCGAAGCGAGGATACAGATCGGCAATCCCTTCCGCCACGCGGCAGAATTTCAAACTGGAGCCGAAATTTATCACTTTCTCGACTCGATAATCGCGCAGGAAAGCGTCAAGCTGCGACGTATCGCCGTGGTGGCGGCTGGCCAGCACCGTCACGCCTTCGGGCGGTGGCTGGCGCGCCTGGATCGGCGTCTGGACACCGTCCTTCAGCCGCCAGGCCCCCTGCCCGACGATGCCGCCATACATCTCCCCCGCGGCGGGCACGCCCACGACCCCCAGCACCGGGCAGCCGTCACGCACCAAGCCGATATTCACGGCGAAATCGGGGCTGCCGTTGGTGAATTCACGGGTCCCATCCAGCGGATCGACCAACCAGAACAGCCCGGAGGCGGCGGTGATGCGCCCGCCGGCGACTTCTTCCTCGGCGATGACGGGGATCGCGGGACAGGCCGAGCGCAGGCCGGCGACGATGATGGCCTCGGCCGCGTGGTCGGCCTCGGTCACCACCGAGAAATCCTCCTTGCGCTGGACGTCAAAGCCCCGGGCGCGGATTTCCAGGATTTTGGCGCCTGCCTGGGTGGCGAGTTCGGTGGCCAAGGCCAACAAGGCACGGTCGTCCATCATGCGCTGGCCTTCTCTGTTCGACGGCGTCGGGATTTTGCCCTTGTTCCGTTCGGTGCCCTGGTTGCGGCGGCGGTATCGTCGGTTGGCGGGTCTTGTCCTATCGAATCGTCGTGGCCGGACGGTTTGGCGGCAGGATCGTCGCTGGGCACGCCAGCCTCGAAGGTGTCCGCTGTCGCTTGGCCTTCGGACTGTGCGGCGCCCTCCATCAGGGCGATCCCGGCGGGACGACCATCGGCCAGGGACGGTTCCGGCAGCCCGCCTGGCAGATCGATGCCGGCATGGTCGCCGGTTGGCGTATCCGTCGCCCCGTCGCCCGCCAATCCCATGATCGCACCAGCGGTATCGTCCGCGGGCGGCTTCCGCGATGCCCGCAAGAGCACTGGGGGCAGAGTGCGAAGCGGCTTCGCCAACAACATTTCCGCGTTCTGATGCACGAGCGTGGGTTCGAGCGACCGCAGACACGCCAGCTCGCGCGGGCAATCCTGGAAGCGAGCCAAATAGCAGGGGCTGCATGCCATATTGCGCCGTAACGCAACCGCCCGCTTGCCGATCGGGCCCCATTCCACGGCATCCACCACACCGGAATGAATGCCAATCGTGGGCACGCCCAACGCCGCCGCGATATGTTTCGGGCCGCTGTTATTGCCGACATACAGCACGCAGGAACCCAGCAGGCCGGGCAGATCCCCCAGCGGGGTCTTGCCCACCAGCGATGCCACGGCGTGCTGGTTCTTGCATGAACGCAAGACATCCTGGGCGAGGTCCGCCTCGTCCGGCCCGCCGATCAGCACCGCATTCACCCCGTCACGCTCGACCAGCAGGTCGATCAGCGCGGCGAAATGACCGGTCGGCCACTGGCGCATGATCGTGCCGACGCCGGGGTGGATCGCCACGACGGGCTTGTCGAACAGCGCACGGGCATCGTCGGGCAGACCCGCCATCGCTGCTTCGCGGGCACCCGGCGGCAACATGATCTGGGTCCGATCGGACCGCGCGGCCTTGCCCACGGTTTCCACCAGGCTAAGCAGGTCGTCGACGACATGGGAGCGCTTGCGTTCCAGGTTGCGATCGCCATCCCACTCCAACGCGATGTCGAGGAAGGGGAACTGCCCCAGCCGGTCGAAGCCCGCCAGATACCGGGCCGGGACCGAGCGCAGGACGTCGCGCGTGTCCGTATGCTTGCGCAGATCGATCGCCAGATCGAACCGATACGGCAGCAGCCGTTCCCGCAACGCCGCGTAGTCGTCCTTGGTCAGTTCCTTTTGGCCGAGGCCGGAGCGGGCATGGAAGAATTCGAATTCCAGGAAGGTATCGACCGCGGGTTCCACCGCCGCGAAGGCCTTGGCGGCACGCCCGGCCAACACGGTGATGGACGCCGCCGGAAACAGGTCCTTCAATCGGCGGATCGACGGCACGGCGGTGATGAAGTCACCGATATGGTCCAGCTTGACCACCAGGATGCGTCTGATGTCGCCCCGATCGAACATCGGGTTGCCGGCATGCACGACCTCCAACGGCTCGTCGTCGGGGCGATAATCATCGGCATGGAGCGAGAGGCGAGGGTTGAAATAAGGATCGCCCGCGGCAAACAGAGTACCCCAGTCGGCATTGAAATGCGTCAGGTCGTAGACGTCCTTCAACCGGTCGCGGCTGGCCAGTTCGTGGTGGATCAGCGATGCATAGGGCGTGAAGACAGTCAGCAGTCCGGCCCGATCCGCGCGCAGGCAGAAATCCAGGTCGTTGTTGGTGATCTGGTGCAGCTCGTCGAAGCCGCCAAGCTGATCGAAGGTTTCGCGCCGGACCAGCAGGCAGGCTCCGGTCACGGCAATGACGTTGCGCTGGGTCAGCGCCAAACCGAAGTAACCCGGATCGTTCTGGTCGGAAAACCGGAACGCATGACGAGCAATCCCGGCATGGGTCAGGAACATGCCGGCATGCTGGACCTTGCGATCCGGGTAAAGCAATTGCGGCCCGACGATCGCGACCTCTGGCCGGCGAACATGCTCCAGTAGGACATCGAGCCAGTCTTCCTGCTCGATCTCGATATCGTCGTTCAGGAACAGCAGATACGCCCCGCTGGCCACTTCGGCCGCGCGGTTGTTGAAGTTAGACCAGTTGAACGCGTCCGGAATATCGACGATCTGGTCCGCATGGGTCCGAACCCATTGCTTCCAGTAGGTATTCTCCGCCGGGATGTTGTCCACGACGATGATTTCATAGTCCCGATAGGCGGTCAGGGCCCGCAGGGAGTTGATGCAGGTCTCGATATAGCCCTTCGCCGCACAGGTCGGGATGATGATGGACACCTTGCCCACCGGGCCGACTTCGCGTTTGACGCGCCAGGTCCCCTCGATCGGGGATGCCAATACGGTTGCAGCCATGCCACGACGCGCGATGGCGCCGGTAAGGGCAATCTCGCCTTGGGCAATCTCGTCCGCTTCCGTGGGACCGCGCAGACACAACAGCTTGGGGACGTGTCGGATGGATCTGGCCTGCTCACTGCAACGCAGCACCAGATCGTATTCGCCGTCCGCGGCCAGCGACGCCGGGGTCACGCCGGTCGCCGCGAACACCGCGGCGGTCGCGACCCAAGGGCGGCCGATATAGTTGGTGGACAGCAGCAGGTCGGGCGAGAAATCAGGCTTGAAGAACGGCTCCCGCTCCTTGCTGACCGGGCTGATCCTGGCTTCATCGCCATAGACCAGATCCGCGTCACGGTGCAGCGCGCGGGCCATGGCCAGTTCCGCCAGAGCATCGGCACCGAGTTCGTCGCCCGCCGTCAGGATGACAAACTGCGACGAGGGGGACACGGCCTCCTCGGCCAGACCCGCCTGCCAGGCCCGATCCACCGGTGAGATCACGCTCACCCGATATTCCAACCCATCCCGCTTGGCCTTCAACACGTCCCTGGTCGCCTCGGCGGCCGTTTCGGATGCGGCCAGGATACGCACCCGCCAGTCGGTCAACGACTGCTCCGCCAGGGACTGCAACGTGGCGCGCAGGCCGATCGGGTCGACCTCCGGCCCCTGCCGCACCAACACGGTAAAGTCGGCCCTATGGCCAAGCCGCCCCAGACAATCGGCAACGAGGTCGGCTTCGACGCGGGACACGCGCCGGCGGATCGAAACGATGCCGCCCCCGGCATCCGCCGGCTTCACGTCGATCCGGAACTTTCGGACCATCTGCTGGCCATTTTCCGCGCGGATCACGAGGCTGACCACGTGCGGGCCTGTCCGCAGGCTGCGCGGTGGGCAATGGAACGCGTAGCCGCTGCGCACCGCGTTGGGCCAGTCGGCGAACGCCGCACCGACATCCTGCCGCGCCAGGCCGTAATGCGCCTCTCCCAGGCTTTGGTCGTCCAGATGGACATCGATGCCGGCGATGCCGGAACGGGCCAACACCCAGCCTTCGATCGTCAGGCGGCCGGTCACCGGTTCTACCACCGCGCCCGCCACCAGGCGTGGACTGTCCATTTCGAAGCGGAATTCTTGCTGTTCGGCTTCGGACGGGACCGGCATCGGCATCGGCATCGGCGGCAAAAGAGAGTCGTCGTCGGCCTCCACGGTCGTCTCGGTCGGCTGCCCGGTCACGGGGACCAGCAGCACAATTTCTTGCGTGTCCCCCGGCCCGTTATGAGCGACGATGCGCACTTCGTGCTCTCCGTCCGCGATCCGGTCGGTCAGAGCCCTGACCAATCCGTATCCGGCGTAACGAGCGGACGGTATGGTGGGATATTCCTGACCGACATCGAACCGCTCGCGGCCGAACTCGGCAAGGCCGAGCGGGTGACCGTCGAACCAGACTTCGACGCGCACGATGCTGGCGGCACATACCGCCCATCCGGACAGGGTCAGGGTGCCGTCGGCGGTCAGCTTATTTTCGTCGCAGTGGATGAAAATGGTGGGGTCGAGCACCGCCACATCGGGCATGGCCGCGGGCGCGCGGGTCCGCTCCAGCGGGACGACAAGCTCCTGACCGAAGCCGGCATTGCACAGCAGTTCGACGCGGATTTCCGTCGGTGGGTCATCGAGATGCGGCAGCCGCTCGTTGACAGCGAAGCCCGCGGTGCGGCTGTTCGGGTAGA
>CAMBXJ010000347.1 GCA_945871455.1 Asaia bogorensis | reverse complement strand
CCGTCGGAGGTGAAGAAGGACTGGTTGCTGATCGACGCCGAGGGCATCGTGCTCGGCCGTCTCGCCGTCCTGATCGCCAACCGTCTGCGCGGCAAGCACAAGCCGCAATTCACCCCGCATGTCGATTGCGGCGACAATGTCGTCGTGATCAACGCCGACAAGGTGCATGTCACGGGCAACAAGGCCGACCAGGCGATCCTTTACTACCACACCGGGTATGCGGGTGGCATCAAGGGCCGTTCGATCCGCCAGCGCCTCGACTCGAAGCATCCGGAACGGGTGCTGGAAAAGGCCGTGGAACGCATGATCACGCGTGGCCCGTTGCAGCGGGCGCAGATGAAGCACCTGTATGTCTACGCCGGTGCCACCCATCCGCATGACGGCCAGGCGCCCAAGCCGTTCGACGTTGCCGCGCTCAATCCCAAGAACAAGAGGGTCTGACCGATGTCAGGAAACCAGACCGGCACGCTTGCCGACCTGAGGGATGCCCTCGCCGCCCGCCAGGCCGCCGCCGCCGAAGAAGCCGAGGCGACCGGCCAGCCGATGCCGGCCAACCTTGCGGCCGACCGCCCGAAGGTGGAGCCCAAGCGCGATGCGTTCGGCCGCTCCTACGCCACTGGCCGACGCAAGGAATCCGTTGCCCGCGTGTGGATCAAGCCCGGCAAGGGGGAGATCATGGTGAACGGCAAGAAGGTGCTGCAATATTTTGCCCGCCCCGTGCTGCGCATGCTGCTGACCCAGCCGTTCCTGGTGTCGGATCGCTACAACCAGTTCGACGTGTACTGCACGGTGAATGGTGGCGGACTGTCCGGTCAGGCCGGCGCGGTGCGCCATGGGATCAGCCGAGCGCTGACGTATTATGAGCCTGATTTGCGGCCGATTCTGAAGGTGGCGGGGTTCCTCACCCGCGACTCCCGTGCGGTCGAGCGTAAGAAGTATGGTCGGGCGAAGGCACGCCGGAGCTTCCAGTTCAGCAAGCGCTGATCGGGACTTTGGCTTGTTTCCGTGCGTATTGGCAGGGGGTGCGGGTTTCGCGCCCCCTTTCCTTATGGTGGCCTATGATTGGGCCCGCCGCGGCGGGACAACGGGAGGGTGCGGAATGCCTGACATACGGGACGGCCAGGAGCCGGGATCGATCCGGACGGATGACCGGCTGACGATCTTCGGAAGCTTCACATCCAGTTCCACCTACAAGCCGATGCTCTACCTGTCCCTGTCCGGGCTGCCGTTCAGTTTCCGGACGGTGAACCTGAAGTTCGGCGTGCAGAAGGAGGCGGCGTATCTGGCGGTCAACCGCTATGGCCAGGTACCGGCCCTGCGCCATCGCGGGCTGACCATCGTGCAATCCAACATCATCCTGGACTACCTGGCCCGCACCACCGGCCATTTCGCAGGCAAGACCGAGCAGGACCAGTGGACGGCGCGGGAATGGCTGTCATGGGAAGCCGATGCCATCACCAACGTGGCGAAAGTGCGCCATTACAGCCGGTTCCGTGAAGTCGACCCCGCCGTGATGGACTATTTCCGCCCGCCGGCGGAAGCGGCGATCGGCTTCGTCGACACCGCGCTGGAAGGCCGGGACTGGCTGGTCGGAGACTCACCGACCATCGCCGATATCGGCTGCTGGGGCCGCATGGTGTTCATGGCGGAGGGCGGGTTTGACATCAACCGCTGGCCGAACGTCCTGGCCTGGTCGCGCCGCCTGGCCGCCATGCCCGGGTTTGCGCTGCCTTATGACCTGACCCCGAAAAAGGATCGCGAGTTCGATCCGGCCTGAAGGTCGGCGATCAGGACGGTCTATATCATGCCGATCGACACATGCCGCTCCGGACATGCCTATCCGGCTGGATCCGACGCCCCTCGCCGAACCCCAGGGCGGCGGGACACCACACCCCACCAAGGACCGGCGCCGGACTGAACCGGCACGGCATCAGGAGACCACACGCAATGCGCATAGCCGTCATCGGCGCCGGTGGCGTCGGAGGAGCCTTCGGGGCCGCTTTGGCCAAAGCCGGGGCGGACGTGACCTTCGTCGCGCGCGGCGCCCACCTGGCCGCGATGCGGACAAACGGCCTGCGGATCGAAGGCGGCCGAGGCGAGACCCATCTGCAACCGACCCAGGCGACCGACGATCCGGCCTCCATCGGACCGGTGGATGTCGTGCTGTTCTGCGTCAAGCTGTGGGACGTAGAAAGCGCCGGGGAGATGATCCGCCCTCTGATCGGCCCCGACACCGCGGTGATCCCGCTGCAAAACGGCATTGATGCCTCGGACCGGCTGATCCCGATCCTGGGTGCCGGCGCGGTGATGGGCGGCGTGGCGCAGATCAGCGCGACGATCGCCGAACCCGGGGTCATCCGCCAGACCGGCACCTTCATGCGGCTGGTGTTCGGCGAACTCGCCGGCGGCAAAAGCGAACGGGGGGAGCGGTTCCTGGCGCTATGCAAGCTGGCCGGGTTCGACGCCTCACACAGCGAACGGATCAGGACCGAGTTGTGGCTGAAATTCATCATCCTGGCCACCAACAGCGGCTTCACCGCCGCCACGCGCCGCCCGATCGGGCAGTTGCGCGACGACCCGGATATCGCGCCCCTGTTTGCCGCCGCCAGCCAGGAGGTCATCGCGGTCGGGCGAGCCGCGGGGATCGAACTGCCGGATGATGTGATGGACCGGACGCAGGCGTTCAGCCGTAACGCGCCACCGATGATGATGGCATCAATGGCCCACGACCTGATCCGCGGCGGACGGATCGAACTGCCATGGCTGTCCGGCAAGGTGGTGGCTTTGGGCCGGGAGCTGGGGGTGCCCACGCCAGTGCATGCGGTTCTGAACGCGGTCTTGAAGCCGCATACGGAAGGGGCTGCGTAGGGCGGGGCTTCCGCCCCGAACCCCGATCAGGGGCGCTGCCCCTGAACCCCGCCAAGGGCGGCGGCCCTTGGAACCGGTCCAATGGTGCTCCGGTAGAATCCCGTGCTTCCCTCCCCGCGCATTTCCGGCGCATGCTGGCCGCTTCAGCAGCATCGGAGCTGCGTATGATCCGCCGGCGCCATCTGTTCCCCTTGCTGCTCGGCAGCGCGGTCGCTCGGGCCGAGGTCGCCACGTCCTTGCAACTCGTGCTGGCCGTGGACGCGTCCGGCAGCGTCGACGCCTACCGCTTCAAGTTGCAAAAGGACGGTTACGCCGCCGCCTTCCGCAGTCCTGCCATCCGCTCGGCCATTCGCAACACCCTGACCGGGTCCATCGCCGTCACCATGCTGCAATGGACCGGTCCCGCGATGCATGTCGTGGCGGTCCCCTGGACGCTGATCGACACCGATTCCGCGATCGAGGCCTTCGCCGCCGCCATCGACCGATCCCAACGGGAATTGTTCGGCGGCGGCACGTCCATCAGTGGTGCGATCGATTTCGCGTCGACCCTGTTTCCGCTCTGCCCCTACCCGGCCAGCCGCCGCGTCATCGACGTCTCGGGCGATGGCGCCAACAATCGCGGACGCCCGGCCCAGTCTGCTCGCGATGAGGCGGTCGCCGCCGGCATTATCATCAACGGCTTGCCAATCCTGGCGCTGGAACCGTATCTGGACGACTACTATCGAGACCATGTCATCGGCGGTCCCGGTTCCTTCCTGATCGCCGCGCGCAGCTATGAGGCATTCGCCCGCGCGATCCGGAGCAAGCTGGTGACGGAAATCGCCGACACCACCCTACCCCTTCATCCGCCAGGACCATCCCATGCCCCACGGAACATTCTACTGGAACGAGTTGATGACCAACGACGTCGAGAAGGCCAGAGCCTTCTACACGTCGGTCATCGGCTGGACCTTTGACGCAATGCCGATGCCTGAAGGCACCTATTGGGTCGCCCAGCAAGATGGCAAGCCCGTCGCCGGCATGATGGCGATGCAGGGCATCGTTCCGGACGGAATCCCTCCGCACTGGATGAGCTACCTGGCGGTGGACGATATCGACGCCAGGGTCGCAGCGGCTCAGGCGAATGGGGCAACGATATTGCGGCCGAGCTTCGATGTGCCGGGAGTTGGGCGTATAGCGATCCTGACCGACCCGACCGGTGCCGCCATGGGCTGGATCACACCGGTTGCGGAAGTCTGCCCGACACCCTGAACCCTGGCAGGGGAATTCTCACATCGCGGACCCGAATTTTCTACGTTGACGCGATGTGGGAAAGCAGCCGCCTCAGCGAACAGAGGTGATGGCGTTGCGGTTCTGTGCCCATGCCTGCGCGTTCGAATCGGGATCGATGGGCCGAGCCTTGCCATAGCTGATGGTCTCGATCCGCGACCGCGCGACGCCCTGCGCCACCAGATAGTCCCGATCCGCGTTCGCTCGGCGTTGGCCCAGGGCGAGATTGTATTCCTCGGTACCACGCTCATCGCAATTGCCGGCGACCCAGACATTGACCTGCGGATTGCGCTGCAGCCACTCCGCCTGCCGGTTCAGAGTGGCGCGCGCCTGCTCGCTCAAACTGGTCTGGTCGCTGCCGAAGAATATCTTGTCGCCGGCCGACTGGACCAGGTCTTCCTGCGATCCGGGCCCCGATTGGGCGGCGCCACCCAGGGCGGCCGAGCCCACGCCGCGTCCGTCGGCGCCACCGGCACCACCCGCGCCGTACCCGCTTCCCGGGCCGCCGGCCCCGGCCGCTCCCGCCGCGCCGTCAGCGGCCCCGGTCGTCGAATCCGACGAACAGGCGGCCAGGAAGGCAACGCCGGCGAGGCACGCGATGGTCAAGCCGTTCATGGAATCCTCCTTGGATCGCGACACCGAAGCGTTCCCCGACTCGAATCGGAGAGCCGGCCCGATTCGGGCGCACAAAGGTGGTAACGCCTTGACGACGCGTCGCGCAAACGCAAAGCGCAACCGTGGGAGCACGATCGTTCGGGCGTCACCGACCGTGGCCGGCCGTATCATGGCAGGCTGATCGGGCGGGTTCCGACGCCGC
>CAMBXJ010000346.1 GCA_945871455.1 Asaia bogorensis | reverse complement strand
GGATCCGCCCATGACCCTGACCCTCGACACACGCCTTCGCATCGGTCTGCAAACCATCCACCGCCGCACCGAACCCGCGACCGGCCCCTGGCTGCCAGCCATCGACGAACTGGTCGAACGCGTGCAACTGGTCGATCGCTGCGGCTATGATTCGCTGTGGGTGGGCGATCACATCTCCTTCCCGATCCCGATCCTGGACCCGATGCTGCAACTGGCGCAGGCCGCCGTGGTGTCGCGCCGCCTGATCCTGGGCACCTCCGTCCTGCTGCTGCCGCTGCGCCATCCGACTCCGGTCGCCAAGCAGGTGCTGACCCTGGACCACCTGACGGAGGGCCGCCTGATCCTGGGGGTTGGCGTCGGCGGGGAGTTCCCGAACGAATACGCCGCCTGCGACGTGCCGCATCATCAGCGCGGCGCCCGCCTGTCCGAAGGCGTTCAGGTGCTGCGGAAATTCTTCAGCGGGGAGGCCGTCTCCCATCACGGCAAGTTCTACGGCCCATTCAGCGATGTGCCGATGCGCCCGCCGCCGCGCCAACCTGGCGGCCCGCCGATCTGGTTCGCCGGCCGCAAGGAAGCCGCGTTGCGCCGCATCGGGCGCCTGGGCGACGGGTTCCTGGCCTATGTCATCAGTCCCGACATGTATAAGGCCGCGCTGAACACCATCGACACGGCGGCCGAACAGGCCGGTCGCGGCACCATTCCGTTCGGCACCGGCCATCTGCTGTTCACGCGCCTGGACAAGACCTACGAGCAAGCTCTGGACCGCGCGACCGAAACCCTGTCCGTCCGTTACGCCATGGATTTCCGCAAGGCCGCCCAGCGCTATTGCGCGCTCGGCACGCCGCAGCAGGTCGCGGAAACCATCCGCGCCTTTTATGCTGCGGGAGTCCGTCACATCGCGCTCGACCTGCTGGGACCCTACGAGGAGCGGCACGAACAGATCGAGTGGTTCGCCCGCGATGCCCTGCCGTTGCTGCGGGACCTGACAGCGGCGTAATCTGTGCACCTGTTACGGTCGGTTCCGGGGTTACACGCCGAGATTGGCCGCCAGGATAGGGCAAGTGTGGCGGCCCGCCTTGCCACGATATCGAGGGAGAGACACCAATGAAGCTGGCATTTTTCGACGATTTCAAACTCGGTGTGGTGAAGGGCGACAACATTGTCGACGTATCCGCCACCGTCGCTGACATCCCGCATACCGGTCCGGGGGACCTGATGAGCGGGCTGATCGCGCGCTGGGATTCCTATAAGGGCAAGCTGGAAGCGGCGGTTGCGGCCGGTGCCGGCGTGGCGCTGTCCGGTGTGCGCATCCGCCCGCCGGTGCCCAAGCCCGGCAACATCGTCTGCATGGCGGTGAACTACATGGAAAACGGCACCCTGCCGAAGAAGCCGCAGATCAACGCGTTCCACAAGGCGGCCACCGCGGTGATCGGGCCGAACGACACGATGGTGCTGCCGGACGAACCCGCGACCATCTTCGAAGGCGAGGCCGAAATGGCCCTGGTCATCGGCAAACGCGCGTCCAACGTGCCGGCGTCGGAGGCCAAGAACTACATCTTCGGCTACATGAACTTCATCGATGGCTCCGCCCGTGGCCTGCCATCCGCCGGGTTCTTCGCCATGAAGTCCCGCGCCACCTTCTGCCCGATCGGCCCGTTCCTGGTGACCGCGGACGAAGTCGCCGATCCTCAGAACCTGCCCGTGAAGCTGTGGGTGAACGGGGAGTGCAAGCAGGACTTCAACACCAACGACATGGCGCACCAGATCCCGCGCTGCATCGAATGGGCCTCGTCCGTCCATACCCTGGAGCCGGGGGATATCCTGGCCACCGGCACCAACCATCGCGGCCTGTCCAGCTTCATGGATGGCGATGTGGTGGAACTGGAAGTCCAGGGACTCGGCCGGCTGAAGTTCAACGTGAAGGACGAGTTGAAGCGCACCTGGTCGCGGGAGACGCGTCAGGATCGCAAGGAAAAAGGCCAGGACGGCCCGACGCCGCAGTTGACGGGCAAATACGCCTGATATGCCGGCAGCCTGGCTGGTGGTGCGTGCGACGGTCGCGGCAGCGGCCGATCGCGCGGGCTTCGACCATTGGTATCGGACTGAACATCTGCCCGACGCTATGAAAGCGTTCGGCGTTTCGACGGCGTGGCGCGGATGGAGCCAGCAGGACCCATCCGTGCACTGTGCGCATTACCGGTTCGGGTCGGCGGAGACCCTGGACGCGGTGATGCGCGGGCCTGCGATCGCCGCGTTGATCGCGGAGTTCGACCGGGTCTGGGGCGGGAAGGTGACCCGAACGCGAGAGGTTATGGTGGTCGGGGATGAGGTTGGCGTGGGGTAGGGGCGGAAGCATGCCGTCAGGTGGATGTCTCGGGGGGAGCGGACCGGCTTACTGACAGTGGCTGGCGCGTTCTGCACGACCGGCATCCACCCTCGACACCCGGAGCGAAATATCTTGCGAAGGATGCCGACAGGGCGTTACCTAATTCGGTAATTTCACCGAATGCGGGGCCTGACCCATGGACATCACGAAAGACATCCAGCCGATGACGTTCTTCCGCAACCACTCGGCGGATGTCTTACAGCATCTCAAGGCCACCAGGCGCCCGGTGGTGTTGACGGTCAATGGCAAGGCCGCCGCGGTCGTGCAAGATGCCGAAGCGTATCAGCACCTTCTGGACCTCGTAGCGGAGGCAAGCGCCGGCGAGGGCATCCGGCAGGGTCTGGAAGATCAGAAAGCCGGTCGGACCCGCTCCGCCCGGACCGTATTCGACGAACTCCGTGCCGAATATGGCATACCGCGTTGATCTGACGGAGCGGGCGGGACGCGATCTGCGACGCCTTTACCGGGCAATCAACGTCGAGCACTCGACACAGGCGCAGACTTGGCTCCTTGGGCTTGAGGACGCCATTTTCGGGCTGACCGAACAACCGGCTCGGCATCCCACCATTCCAGAGGGTGTCAACCTCCGCCATGCGCTGTATGGACGCGGACGGAACGTCTATCGCATCATCTATGCGATCGACGAAGCTGGTCAGGTCGTCACGGTCCTGCATATCCGGCATGGCGCGCGCGATGCGTTCGTTCCGGGCAATCCTGAGTAGAATGGTGTGGTTCGGGTCGGGTTATCCATAGTGGTTCATCGTTGCGCCGAACAAGTGCCTGCGGCGGCGAGGGGACGCCGCGTCCGGCGGCATCGGCAGGTGTCATACCAACTGGCCGAAACAATGACCCACGGGCACTGCAAAGCCGTCATGGCGGGTGCAGACCCGCCATCCACGCCTTGCGCTGTTGCAGCCCTGGAAAGGCGTGGATGCCGGCCTGCGCCGGCATGACGGGGAGGAGTTGACCGAAGAGTCAATCTTTCCGACGGCTCGTATCAATCCGCAATATCGCGTGGCCAGGCGGGGTTGAGAAAATTTTGGAACTCCAGCAGGTAACCGTTCGGGTCGCGCGCAAAGAAGCCGTAGATGTTGAAGGCGGGCTTGGTCTCCGGCGGGCCATCGGGCTGCACGCCCTGTGCGAGCAGGTGTCGGTGCCATGCATCCACATCCGACGTGACGAAGGTAATGACCACACCTTTCGGCTCCACATGCCGACCCGGCCGCACGCGGCAGACGCCGAGAAACCCGGACGCGCCCATACGGAAGATACGGCAACCGCCCTGGTCCAGCACCAGCGGCAATCCCAGCATGGTGCCATAGAAACGAGCCGTGTCCTCCAGGTCCTCCGTGTAGACCCAGACGACGGACTGATCGATCGGCGGATGCGTCATTTCGGTTCTCCGGACGGTTTCGACGTGCGGACAGCCGGGATGGCTCGTAAGCCGATCCGAACCCGTCGCCAGAACCAGCGCGGACCGTAACACGGTGGACATCCACCGACGACCGCCCGAGGACCACCGCGTGGCGCCGTCATCCGACATCGACGGACAAGCCGGGCGACGGACAAGCCGGGCGACGGACAAGCCGGGCCGCATGACCACCCCCACCCTTGACCCAACGCCCAACCACGTCACTCTGTCCGCAACCCACCCCTACGACGTACCGAGGAAACAATATGCCCGACCCCCAGATCGCAGCGATACGCGAGCAGATCGCCAGCCGCCCACGCCCCGCGGAAATCGCCGAAATGCGCACCGGCATCGACGCCCGTGGCCTTGCCAACAAGCTCCCGGCCGATGTCACCGTGCAGAAAGTGACCGCCAACGGCGTCCCCGCCGAATGGACGTCTACCCCTACCGCTGCCGCGGACACCGTGATCCTGTACCTGCATGGCGGCGGCTACGTCATCGGGTCGCTCGACAGCCATCGCCACATGGTCGCGGAAATCGGGCGAGCCTCCAAGGCGCGGACGTTGGCGGTGGATTATCGGCTGGCGCCAGAGCATCCGTTTCCCGCCGCCGTCGATGACAC
This sequence comes from Asaia bogorensis, assembly GCA_945871455.1. Lineage (GTDB taxonomy): Bacteria > Pseudomonadota > Alphaproteobacteria > Acetobacterales > Acetobacteraceae > Rhodopila. Next base: position 556 of record CAMBXJ010000346.1, on the reverse strand, counting down.
CGTTGCGGCCTACAAATTCCTGCTCGACGGCGGCATCAAGGCAACCCGCGTCGTGGTCGCCGGCGACAGCGCCGGTGGCGGCCTGGTGGTCGGGGCGATCCTGGCGATTCGCGCCGCCGGCCTGCCGACGCCGGGCGCGGCCTGGTGCATCTCCCCCTGGGTGGACATGGAAGCCTTGGGCGCCTCCTTCACCGACCGGGCGGCCACCGACCCCACCGTGCAGAAGGCCGGCATCCAGTTCATGGCACAGCAATATCTGGGCAGCGCCGACCCGCGCTCGCCCTTCGCCGCGCCGATTTACGGCGATCTGAAAGGCCTGCCGCCGACGCTGATCCAGGTCGGTGCCTGCGAGACCCTGCTGGACGATTCGCTGCAACTGGCGCGTCTGGCCGGCATGGCCGACGTGCCCGTCGATCTGCAGATCTGGCCCGAAATGATCCATATCTGGCACATCTACCACCCCGCTTTGGACGCCGGCCGGCGCGCCATCGCCGCCGGCGGGGCCTTCGTTCAAAAAACCTTACAAGGAGCATAAGGGATGATTCGTTTCGATAAC
>CAMBXJ010000345.1 GCA_945871455.1 Asaia bogorensis | reverse complement strand
GGCGGCACGGGTTCCGATCCAACCCTTCGTGCCCTTCGTGCCTTCGTGGTGGAAAATTGAGGACCTGACCGAAGCCACCTTGCCCATCCGACAGCCTCCCCTCGGCCAGGCCATCACCAACCGCAATCTCGCGATTTTCCACCACGAAGGCACGAAGATCACGAAGAAACGGGGGGCGCTTCAGCACCAACGCACGCGGTCCAGACTCTGGCGGATGACGGACGGTCCGATGTGTGAACGCGGTCGGGTTCGCACCCCACGGTCCGCCCCCCACGGTCCGCGCCCAAACTCAACCCGCCTGCCGGACCCCGTCCACCCCGGCCCGCGTGCTGGCACCGAAATACCCATCGATCGCCCGCTTCATCGCCCCAGCCACCATCTTCCGATGATCCGCTCGGCGTAACGCGGCCTCGTCCTTGGGGTTGGACATGAAGCCCATCTCCACCAGCACGCTGGGGATATCCGCGGCCTTCAGCACCACGAAACTGGCATGCCGGTCCGGGTTCGGCAGCATCGGCAGATCGCGGTCCAGGCTGCCGACCAACGTCTTCGCGATCCGCACGGAGCCCACCCGGGTTTCTCGCCGCACCAGGCTGGACAGGATCCGAGCCACCTCCGGCGTCATATCCCGCCATTCCCGACCGCCGAACCGGTCCGCGCTGTTTTCCCGCCGAGCGAGGGCCGCGGTCTGGGCGTCGGACGCGGTGGTGCCCAGGGTGTAGACCGACGCGCCGCGCACCGAATGATCGGTCAGCGCATCCGCATGCATGGACACGAACAGCGCCGCGTCCCGTGCCTGCGCCTTGCCGACCCGGTCGTCCAGACGGATGAAGGTATCGCGGGTGCGGGTCAGTTCGACCCGATACCTGCCCTCAATTTCCAGTTGCCGCTTCAGTTCCAGCGCGGCGGCCAGGGTGACCGATTTTTCATAGGTGCCGGACACGCCGATCGCACCCGGGTCCTTGCCGCCATGCCCGGGGTCCAGCATCACCAGCGGCGCCTTGGCCGATGGTGGCGGGCTGGTTTTGCCTCGCGGCGTCGTGGGTGGGGGCGGCGCCGCCAAGGTGCTGGCGGGCAGGAGCAGAGTCCCAAAAACGACACTGCTGGCGCCAAAGCGGCCCAACAGCAGGCGACGCGTCAGGGGAGCGGTCGAGGACATGTCCGGAGCTTAACATACCAGGTTCAGAAAAGCAGCTTTCTTATTGATTATGGCTGTTTTGTGATGTCCCGTTGGCACGCTCGCGGCGCGGGGTCAGGACAGCGCGGCGGGATGCCGACATATCGTGCTTGCGATGCGTGGCGGATTGCTCCATGGTCCGCTCGCTCCGGTGGTGCAACCGGAGGCAGCCGTTATTCGGCGCCTCCTGGCCTGATCCGGCGATTGCGTGATCCCTTGACCCGTCAGGACGGATGCCTGATGGGCAGGTCTCCCCGGTGTTTGCACCGCGGTGAATTACGGCAGGATCCGTGTCGCCTCGGCCGCATCGCCGCTCGTGTCGCGCCCGCCTCCCACGGTTTGAAGGCGCGCCGAGGCCGCCTGTCGACTCAACCCCGACGGATGGCAGGCAGCCGACTTTCACGCAGGGGCCGCGTTCCGCCACGGGACGCACCACTCGCACGCCAGGACCTGATGAGACACATCGTGCAACGCCTGTCCGTACCGGTATCGCATTCCATCGTCACCGATGGCGGCACCGGATCGTTCGCGGATGGGTTCGCAAGAGCGTGTCTCGATCCGCATCGCGCTCCTGACCTGACCCGTGTGCCCCTTATCGCAAGCCTTTTCTGCCGCCGTCCGGACCGTGCCCTGACCAGGGTCGTTTCCGGCACCAGAGCGGCATACCGGAGTTCAGGGCTACATGACGAAGCGCATGCTGATCGATGCCACGCACGCGGAAGAAACCCGCGTCGTGGTGCTGGATGGTAACCGGCTAGAGGATTTCGACGTTGAAACCGCCACCAAGCGGCATCTGAAGGGCAATATCTACCTCGCCAAGGTCGTCCGGGTGGAGCCAAGCCTACAGGCGGCTTTTGTGGAATATGGAGGGAACCGGCATGGGTTCCTGGCATTCAGCGAAATCCACCCCGACTATTACCAGATCCCCGTCGCCGACCGCCAACGCCTGATCGAAATGGCGGCCGAGGAAGCTCGGCTGGAGGAAGAGGAAGAAGACCTCGAAATCGCGCTGCAAGGCACCGCCCGTTCGGCGCAACCGGCCGAAATCGCCCATGACGCGCCGTTCTGGGACAATGAGCCGGTCGCGGAAGCCGCCCCCGAACCCGCGCCGGATCCCGTGCCCGCTTGGGCCTTGGCCGGTTCGCCGCCGATGTTTGCTCCGCCCGAACCAGCCGCCGCCTGGGCTCGGGCCGAGGTGCCTTCCATGTTCGCGGCACCCGAGCCCGCCGGGTCATGGGCGCTGACGGACTCGCCCAGACTGACCGCCGCACCCGCGGACGCCTGGGCGCTTGCCGCCACGCCGGCGCTGCTGGCCCCGCCGGATGAAGCCGTGGCGCAGAAAGCCGAGCACCAGCCGGCCGTCCCGGCCCGTATGGCCGAACCGGCGGCACGGTTCGATCGGGACGACTCCGAACCGGACGACAGCGACGACTCCGACACCGACGATGGCACGCCGGACTCGCCCCCGCCCGATTCCATCGGCGGCGACCAGGACAGCCCCGACGATCAGCGCGAACGCCGCATGCCGCCGCGCTTCATGCGTAACTACAAGATTCAGGAGGTCATCCGCCGGCGCCAAATTCTGCTGGTGCAGGTGGTGAAGGAAGAACGCGGCACGAAGGGCGCGGCGCTGACCACGTATCTGTCGCTCGCCGGACGGTTTGGCGTGCTGATGCCGAATTCGCCTCGTGGCGGCGGGATTTCGCGGAAAATCACCTCCGCCTCCGATCGCCGCCGGCTGAAGGAAATCACCACGGAGCTGGACCTGCCCCGCGGCATGGGCCTGATCATCCGCACCGCCGGCGCCGCTCGCCCGAAGCCGGAGATCAAGCGCGACTGCGAATATCTGCTGCGGCTGTGGGACGATATCCGCGAACACACGATGAAATCGGTCGCGCCGGCCCTGATCTACGAAGAGGCCAGCCTGATCAAGCGGGTCATCCGCGACGTCTACTCCCGCGATATAGACGAGATCGTGGTGGACGGGGAGGAGGGCTGGCGCGCCGCGCACGACTTCATGCGTATGCTGATGCCGTCCCACGCCAAGAAGGTGCAACTCTGGCGCGACGGCACCGGGGGGATTGGGCAGCAGCCGCTGTTTGCTCGCCATCAGGTCGAAGCGCAGCTCGACGCCATGCTGATGCCGCTCGTGCAGTTGCGCTCCGGCGGCTATCTGGTGATCAACCAGGCCGAAGCGCTGGTCGCGATTGACGTCAACTCCGGCCGGTCCACCCGGGAGCGCAATATCGAGGAGACCGCCCTTCGCACCAATCTGGAAGCGGCGGATGAGGTCGCGCGCCAGTTGCGTCTGCGGGATCTGGCTGGGCTGATCGTCATCGACTTCATCGACATGGAGTCGAAGCGCCACAACGCGATGGTCGAGCGGCGGTTGAAGGACGCGCTGAAAGACGACCGCGCGCGCATCCAGGTCGGCCATATCAGCCATTTCGGCCTGCTGGAAATGAGCCGCCAGCGCCTGCGTCCGTCGCTAGCCGAGACCAGCTTCATCGCCTGCCCCCATTGCACTGGCACCGGTCTCGTACGCAGCACCGAAAGCTCGGCCGTCCACATCCTGCGTGGGATCGAGGATGAGGGCAGCAAGCGGCGCGCCGCTGAAATCGTGGTGCATGTCGCGACGCCCGCGGCACTTTACCTGCTGAACCACAAGCGCGACCGCCTGCGCGATATCGAGACGCGCTATGCCATGCGCGTCATCATCGCCGCGGACGATACGCAACTGGCGTCGCAGTTCCGGATCGATCGGGTGCGTGCTCAGACGTTGTCCGACCTGCCGCCGGCAATCACGCAGGAAATGGCGCCACCGACCAGCTTTTCCCGGTCGTCGTATGCCGAGGCCGATGAGGCTGAACCCGATTTCGTTGAGGACGAGGACATCGTCGAGGACGTGAGCGATGTCGCGGATGAGCCGGTTGTCAGGGAAGCCGTGACCGCCGAACCGGCGGGCGAGCAGACCGAGGAAGCGCGTCTTGCCAAGGGCGAGGCCGAGGAAGCCGAACGCCGGCGCAAGCGTCGTCGCCGGCGGCGCGGCCGGCGGGATGACACGCCCGGCGGTTCGGCCGAGGACGAAAACGGCGACCAGAACGGCGAATCCGCCGATGCCGTCGCGGCGTTCGGTGAGTCCGACGATGCGGTGATCGCCGCGGGCAACGGTGTGACCGGCAGCGAGACGACGCTGGCCCCTGCCGATGCGGATACGTTCTACGCGGATACGTCCGTTGTAGTGCCGGCCGAATCGGGCACCGCCGAAGCCGGCGTGACCGAACCGGGCGCCACGGAAGAAACCGCCGAAACCGAGGAAGAAGCCCGCAACCGCCGCCGCGGCCGACGCGGTGGACGTCGTCGCCGTCGGGAACCCGACGGTGAAATCTCCCCGCTCGGCCTGCCCGGCGCGGAGCAGCCCGACTTGTTGCCGGTCTACACCGGCCCTACTCCGGCCAATCCGTTTGGCAACCAGGCGTTCGATATTTTCGACGTGATCGACCAGGTGGAACGCGCGGCGGAGAGCGGCCGTCCGATCCCAACCAGCACACTGATGCCCGAGCCCGTGGCAGCCGAACCGGTGGCGCATCCGATCGCGGATTCGCTGGTGGAGTTGGAGGCCCCGTCGTCCGTCACGGGCCTCGCGCCTGAGGCGGAAACCGTGCCAGAGGTCGTGACGTCCAGCCATCCGACGCCGGACTCGCTGGTCGAACTGGAAGCGCCGTCGGCGATCCCCGAGACCGTGGCCGCAAGCGCCGAACCCAGTGGCGGCGTGGCCGAAGCAGCCGCACCGGTCGGGGGACCCGTGATGGTGGCGGT
>CAMBXJ010000344.1 GCA_945871455.1 Asaia bogorensis | reverse complement strand
CTGATCGAGATCATCTCCGGCGCGGAAGCCGTCTGATCTCGCGACCGCACAAGAGGAACAAAGAGCATGGCAAGCAACATCGTCGGACGCGTGACCCAGGTGCTGGGCGCCGTGGTGGACGTCCAGTTCGACGGCGAACTGCCGTTCATCCAGAACGCGCTGCTCAGCAAGATCGAAGACCGGGTCCTGGTGCTTGAAGTCGCACAGGAACTGGGGGAGCGCACGGTGCGCTGCATCGCCATGGACAGCACCGACGGCATGGTGCGCGGCCAGGAAGTCACCGACACCGGCGCCCCCATCATGGTGCCGGTCGGGCCGGAGACGCTGGGCCGCATCATGAACGTCGTCGGTGACCCGATCGACGAAAAAGGCCCGGTCAACACCGCCAAGCGCTACCCGATCCATCGCCAGGCCCCATCGTTTGAGGAGCAGGCGACCTCGGCCGAAATTCTGGTGACCGGCATCAAGGTCGTGGACCTTCTCGCGCCGTACCTGAAAGGCGGCAAAATCGGCCTGTTCGGCGGCGCCGGCGTGGGCAAGACGGTGCTGATCCAGGAACTGATCAACAATATCGCCAAGGCGCATGGTGGCGTGTCGGTGTTCGCCGGCGTGGGTGAGCGCACCCGCGAGGGCAACGACCTTTACCACGAAATGATCGACGCCGGCGTTATCAAGATCGACGACAACGGCAACCTGCTGGAAGGGTCCAAAGTGGCCCTGATGTATGGTCAGATGAACGAACCCCCGGGCGCCCGCGCGCGGGTCGGCCTGTCCGGCCTGTCCATGGCGGAATATTTCCGCGATGAGGAAGGCCAGGACGTGCTGTTCTTCGTGGACAACATCTTCCGCTTCACCCAGGCCGGCGCCGAAGTGTCCGCTCTGCTGGGGCGTATCCCGTCGGCGGTGGGCTATCAGCCGACGCTCGCCACCGACATGGGCGCGTTGCAGGAGCGGATTACCTCCACAAACAAGGGCTCGATCACCTCGGTGCAGGCCATCTACGTGCCCGCCGACGACTTGACCGACCCGGCGCCCGCGACCTCCTTCGCCCACTTGGACGCGACGACGGTGTTGAACCGCCAGATCGCCGAACTGGGCATCTACCCGGCGGTGGATCCGCTGGACTCGACGTCCCGCTCGCTCGATCCGCGGATCGTGGGGGAGGAGCACTATCAGGTCGCCCGCCGCACCCAGGAAATCCTGCAAACCTACAAGTCTCTGCAGGACATCATCGCCATTCTGGGCATGGACGAATTGTCGGAAGAGGACAAGCTGGTCGTGGCGCGCGCGCGCAAGATCCAGCGCTTCCTGTCCCAGCCGTTCCACGTGGCGGAAATCTTCACCGGCTTCCCTGGCAAGTTCGTGCCGGTGGCCGACACTGTCCGCAGCTTCAAGGCGATCTGCGCCGGCGAATACGACCATCTGCCGGAAGCGGCGTTCTACATGGTCGGCACGATCGAAGAAGCCGTCGCCAAGGCGGAATCGATGAAGGCAAACGCGTAAGACCAACCGACCGACCCGGCGACCGATGCGCGGTCCTCTCCCGTTCGTCACCGCCGAGCTTGACCCGGCAACCCAGGCTTCGACTTAAGGGGGCGGGTTGGAGGATCAAGGCCGGCAATGACGGTGGGTGACCCTAGCGGTCAACGGTTAGGGCGGTTGGCATAAGGCACTCACGCCTTGCTCCACGCCATGGCGGATGACCGGCTGACCATTCAGTCGGCTCAGATGCCGTAATAGAGTCTATGGTTTCGCGCTCCCGACACTGCCAGCCGACGGGGCGCGCGACACCGAATTGAGGAAAATCGCCGATGCCGATAGCGTTGGAAATCGTAAGCCCGGAGAAGCTGCTGCTGTCTCGCGCGGTGGAGATGGTGGTGATCCCGGCCGCGGAAGGCGATATGGGCGTGCTGGAAGGCCATACCCCGATGATCGTGATGCTGCGTGGCGGCACGATTTCCCTGTATGAGGGCGATCGGATCACCGAACAGCATTTCGTCGCCGGCGGCTTCGCGGAGGTAACCGCGGAACGCTGTACGGTGCTCGCGAACGAAGCGCTGCCGGTCGCTGAACTGAGCAAGGACGACAGCGAGCGGCGCCTGGCCGAGGCGGAAGCCGAATTCGCCCAGATGCATGGGTCGGATATCGAGGAACAGTTCATGGCGCTCGATCGAGTTCATGCCGCCAGGGCGATGGTCGAAGCCGCCGAAGGGTTGCTGACCGGGTCGCGATAGCCCCTATCGTCCAGACACGAAGATCGAAGGGTCGGCCCTGCGCCGGCCCTTTTTCGTATAGAGCCAGTTGGTGGCAAGATCGACGCTCCGGTCAGGACCCGGCCGCCATGTCGGCAACCATGACCTTCCCGGGCTGCCAACACGGCGAGCATGGAAACCGACTGCTCGGCCGTCACGACGGCGCTGTAGCGCCGGTCGGTCATTATTGCGGCCAGTGGGATATCATACCCACGTTCCCAGCCGCTGTTCCAAAAGCATGTGGACCGGGACAGCCCCGGGGAAGCCGTTTCATCGCACGATCAGCGGGCGATTGACGCCGTCGTCCGGCCCATGGCAAGGACTCGCTGAAATCCCTGCCCGATGGTGGGGCGTTTCGCACCCCAGCCTGAACCTTGCCAGGATGATCCGCACCTACACGCCAGAGCGCCTTCATGGCCACTGACACTGCCATTTGCCGGTGCCGCGACCATGACCATCCCCCGAAAGTCAGGCCATGCACGGTGGTTTGGCTATCAATGGCATCCGCCGTCCGCCAACCCCGAAAAAAAAGGGGCGGTACGACCGAGGCCGCACCGCCCAAGGGGGCCACGCGATTGCGCGTGGCATCGGGGAGGAAACAGGACACCGGCGAACCGGCTCCGTGATTGCTAAACTAGGCGAAACCTCTTACCAAAAAGTTAATGAAATGGTGCTCTACACATCTTTTTTGCGTATGTTGGTTAACATCACCAATCTTAGGTTGTCAAATGCCTGATCGTCACACCGGCGCCTTGACCGGGTTGAAAGTCGTGGAAATCGGCCACTATATCGCCGGCCCCTTCTGCACCCGCATCCTGGCCGACCTCGGCGCCGAGGTGATCAAGATCGAACCCCCCGGTGGGGACCCATTTCGGGGCTGGGGCGCGACGGTCAATGGCAACTCGGTCTGGTTCAGCATCCATGGGCGCAACAAGCTGTCGGTCGAACTCGATCTGAAGCGCGACCGCGAGATCGTCCTGAAGCTTGCGGCACGCGCCGACGTGCTGGTGGAAAATCTGCGGGCCGGCCAGTTGGAACGTCTGAAACTCGCGCCAGCCGATCTGCATGCGATCAATCCGCGCCTGGTGATCGCCCGGATCTCGGGCTATGGCCAGGACGGTCCTTACCGTGACAAACCGGCGTTCGGAGCGATCGGGGAGGCCATTGGCGGGCTGAGGCATCTGACCGGGCATCCGGCCGGCGGTTCCGATCTGCCGCCACCACGCTGTGGTATTTCCATCAGCGACGATCTGGCCGGGCTTTATGCCGCGATCGGGCTGTTGTCCGCGCTGTGGCAGCGTGACGGTGGGCAGCAAAGGGGGGGCGGCACGGGAGTCGGACGGGTGATCGACGTGAACCTGGTCGATAGCGTGTTCAGCCTGATGGAGGGCATGCTGCCGGAATACGCCATGGACGGGCGCATTCGCCAGCCGGCCGGCGCTGCTCTTCCAACGGCATCCCCGACCAATACCTATCCCTGCGCGGACGGAAAATTTCTCTGCATCGCGGGGAATTCCGACTTGATTTTTGCGCGCCTTATGGCCGCGATCGGAAAACCGGCGATGGCAAACGACCCCAGCTATGCCACCAACGGGTTGCGATGCACCAACCGGGAACCCCTGGATCAGGCCATCGCCGCCTGGACCCGCACGCTGCCTGCAGCGGAGGCAGAGGCGTTGCTAGATGCCGCGGACGTCCCTTGTTCCCGCCTGTACGACATCGCGGACTGCGCGGCCGACCCTCATTTCATCGCCCGCAAGGCCGTGCAGTCGATCCAGGACCCGCTGATTGGCGCCACCTTGCATCCTGGCCCGGTCATCCGCATGGACGGCGAGGCGCCAGACGATGTCGTGCGCTGGACCGGCCCCGCCGTTGGCGCTCACAATGCCCACGTACTCCACAATCTGCTCGGACTGCCACAAAATCCCGCCTGATCAAGGAGTTCTTGCATCTTTTTGCCACGGTGTCGGATAATCGTGCCGCAAGCACTTCCGATCCCGAGGGCAAATGCGCCACCTCACCTATGTTTCCTGCCTCCTGCTACCGTTGAGCCTGGCCGCCTGCGGGGGTTCGTCGTCTGGCGGAGCACGGGTCGGAGACTATGTCGGGGGGACGGTCCGACTGGAATGCGCGCCGTTCGCCCGCGCTCTGACGGGCGTTATGCTGTATGGACCGGCGGCGGACTGGTGGGGGCAGGCGGAAGGGCGGTATGCGCGCTCCGTCAGCCCAGAGGTCGGCAGTGTGCTGGTTTTCCAGCGCTCCGGCCGACTGCCCAGCGGTCATGTGTCGGTGGTGACGAAGGTGTTGTCACGGCGAGAGATTATGGTGTCCCAGGCCAATTGGGTTCGCCATCGCGTAACGGAAGACCAGCCGGTGATCGACGTATCGACCTTCAACGACTGGAGCGAGGTTCGGGTGTGGTGGCCGCCATCCGGTCAGATGGGGATGACGCCCTACCCGACCTATGGTTTCGTTCGGGCATCCAAGCCCGCATCCCGGGATCAACTGGTCGCGGGGACGCCGCAGGCGATTAGGGTGGCGACCGCGGGACGGTAGGATGCCGTGGTCGGTTCCGGAGAGCAGCAGATGGACGGGTTGCATCCCGCCATCTCCCCACCGTCATGGCCGGGCTTGACCCACGGCTGTCCGGTTTAAATTACTTGTACTTTCCACCTTTATGGATTCGACTCTAACCATCGCAATGCCGCGAATCGGGACAGGGTCGAAGCACATGGAACCGCACAGGAATACAGTCATATACAGCCTCCTCCAGCGG
>CAMBXJ010000343.1 GCA_945871455.1 Asaia bogorensis | reverse complement strand
GGCAACTGGTCTCCATCGCAAGTCCCGGGGGCAGCGGACGACGTGTTGTTCGACGGCAGCGGGGCGGATCTGTCGTTTGTCAGAACCCAGACCGTCAACACCCTCACCTTGGACGATCCCACGACACTTCTTTCCGTGAGCGGCCGACTGACGGTCCTTGACGACTTGATGATCAACGCGGGAACACTATCCGTCGACAGCGGTGCGAACGCGGTGCTGACGAATTTCAGCAATCAGGGCACGATTATTCTTGCCTCGGGAGCGACCCTCACCGCGACTGGCTCTTATACCACGGATAGTGTGGAGAGGATCGGGGGCGCCGGCGGGAACCTGATACTGGGCGGAACACTTGATAACATTGGTAACACGCTCACCTTGGGATCGGTGGTCCCGAGGATCAGTGGTCTGGGAACGATTGTTGGTGGTACTGTGGTTGGCGTCGTGGCACTCCAGCCCGCGACATTCGACGGCGTGACGGTCGACGGTGAAATCTCCGTCCAGGGTGGCACGCTCATAGTCAACAACGGTCTAGTCATTCGATCCGCAGATGGCAGCGGTCCGGGGACCATTAGTTACAGCGGGGGAGGCGCCGTCCAGTTCTCGGGCGATCAGACGCTTGAGAGTGTTGCCGTCAAAATGTTGGGCGGGGCGATTCGGGCCGATGGGACGCTGTTGCTTGGGGCAACCGCGACCTGGCAGAATCCGCAAACATTTTTTGGACGTGCCTACAGCTTGAGCGGGACAGGGCTCGGAAGTGCCATCATCAACGACAGTTCCATTGATTTCCAGGCCGGGCGTGCCTCCTCCGACCCTCGATTCCCCGTCTTTTCGGTCCTCAATGTTAATGTGGGGCGGTTTGAGAACAAGGGTGCCTTGTCGGTGTCCGATCCCGTGGGAGGCAGTGGCTTGATCGCCATCACGTCCACTAATTTTACGAATGCCGTTGGCGGCGTCCTGTCCGCGGTTCATACGAGATCGCCACCCTCAGGTCTTGCGATTACCGTGTCCGGGACGACTGTGTTCACCAATGATGGCTCGATATTTGTCACCGGAGGGTCTCTCGACGTCGCCTCCACGCTCCTGGGCAGCGGCGACGTCCTGATCACCAACGGCGGCACGGTGGACCTCCATTACGGTTCCGACGCCGAGCAGACAGTCATATTCGGCGACCGTGGCGTGCTGGAGCTCGAGAACGCCGCTCTGTTTGCCGGCACGATCACGGGCGTCACCCAGAACACCAACATCCTGCTGAATGTATCCGCCACCGCCATCGCCTATACGACCAACGTGCTGACCATGCGGCTTGGCGGCGGCCAGACATTCGGCCTGACTATCGTCGGCGATAACCTCACGCTGGACGATTTCATCGTGAACACCGGGACCTCGTCCACGTCCATCAGGACGGATGTCGTCACCCCCTGTTTCGTGATCGGAACCAGGATTTGGACCGACACCGGGGAAGCACCAGTGGAGACCCTACAGCCCGGCGACCGCGTGCGGCTGGCATCCGGGGCCGAACCGAGATCGATCGTCTGGATCGGACAACGCCACGTCTCCTGCGCCAGCCACCCAAACCCGCGGCAGGTCTGGCCGGTCCGCATTACCGCGAACGCCTTCGCGCCGGGTCTACCGACGCGAGACCTGTTCCTCTCCCCCGATCACACGCTCTTCATCGACGATGTGCTGATCCCAGTGAAGCACCTGATCAACGACCAGACCATCACGCAGGTCCCAACGGAGACCGTCACCTACTACCACGTCGAACTCGCCAGCCACGACGTTATTCTAGCGGAAGGGTTGCCGGTGGAATCCTACCTCGACACCGGTGACCGCAAAAACTTCGCCAATGTCGACACCGTCACCACCTTGTTCCCAACATTCGGACCGCAAGGCGACCACAACCTAGTGCGAGAAGCACACGCTATCGCCCAGCTCGTCATGTCCGGTCCGATCCTCCAAGCGGTGCGACAGCGTCTGGCACCGAACATGGGCGATCTGGTGACGGCAGAGGCGGAGCCGCGCAGGCTAACCCGCCGCCAGAGTCCGCATCGCGGCACTCCGCTCAAACAGCCGCAGCAGCACCCGCACCGCACGCCCGCGGTCTGACGTCAGGCCCGGATCGCGCGACAGCAGCACCGCCGCATCTTGTTTGGCTTTATGTGGCTGACATTGGTGTCGTCCGTCAGCGTGTGTGATTCGCATCGGGGCGCGGACCGGCGGTCGCGTCGTTCTTGCGGCATCGCCCCATCATCGGCTGGGGCAGAATGCCCACGGCGGTGCGCGATGCCATTCCGACGACTGAACCTCTGGCCAGCGGGGAGTTCTCTACCATTCGGCTGCGACTGCTGAAGATCGCGGCGCGGGTTCGCGAGACCGGCACCCGGATCCGTCTGGTCTTCGCCGCGAACTGTCCTGACGCGGCGTTGTTCCGAGACCTGATCGGAGCGTTGATCCCGCGCCCGACGTGACCGCCGGGGCGTGTGCCCCTGGCGACCCCTGGCTGATCAACCCCTTACGCCTGACGGATAGGGTCTGAATGCGGTCAATCCAGCAGGGGGGAGGCATAGGCCAGTCTATTATTATATCGTAGTGTTAATCTCCCGGGTAAGCACCAGTAGAGGCGGTGAATAAGATGGGTTAGACGAACATCGACGGCGGGCCCCGGGCCGCCCGGAGGCTCAACGGATCACTCTGAAAAATATACACAAGTCTCCAGCGGATGCTCCAAAATCGCCCGTTCGGCCTGATCACACATTATTTTTCCGCAGGCCTTATCGTCTCCCCAGCCGCACCAGCAAACGAATAAGTGCGCACAAGCATCTCGGCCAGAACCTTCCTAACCTGCTCCGGGCCGCCCTCATGCACCAGCAATTGTGTCAACGGCTCCCGCATCCCCGCAAATGATGGTGTGGGCTGGGTGCGCCGTTCCTCCGCCTTGATGATGAACCATGCCCCACGGCTGAACACGGGATGGGCGTTGATCTCGCCCACCGGCAGTGCAAACGCGACCGCCCCCACCTCCGGACTGATACCATCGCGGGCAAGGAAGCCGACTTCCCCGCCGCGGGATGCCGAGGGGTCCCGACTGGAACGTTTCGCCAGTTCGGGAAAATCGGCGCCTGCCCGCAATTCCCGGATCAGGCGGATAGCCTCTTCCGACGTTACAGTAACGATTATGCGCGCCCGCACCTCCTCTGGGCCAGGACGTTTTTCGAAATCGCGGCGATAACGATCCAGCAGTGCCGTCTCGGTGACGGTACCGAGTACGTCACGGAAAAGCATCTCCTGCGCCAATATCTGGTCGGTTGCCGCCTTGACCCGCCGTCGTATTATGGGCGCCTCATCTACCCCCAACTGGCGCGCCCGATTGGCCATCGCCTTGCGCCGCACCAATTGGTCGACAGCCGACGGAAACAGCATCTCATAGGGTAGGGCGGCTGTGCTGGCTGGCAATGCCCGGATCGCGTCGCCAACGTCCCCCAAAGTAATTGCCTCCCCGTCGACTTCCGCGACCACTGTGTTGGCGGCCTCCTCCGGCGCAGCGACAGCGTAATGCGGCCGGACCGTATCAAAGATCGGCTTCGACAGATCACCTGGCGCCAGGGGAGACGCGCCCTGGCGCATGCCCCCTTGCCCCCTGGCTTCACTGGCGGAGAGCCCCGTCATCATCATCACCGCCACGACTGCCATGGCAGGTGCGTTGCACCGATGTCTTGTCATGTTCGCCTGCCCATTCGCCCTTGCACGTCAATCATGCGGAGGCGGATGGTTCGGCACAAGCGGGCCGGTGTGCGATAGCAAAAAAAAACTGCCGAGCCGGCGATATGGCAGAATCTTGAAACCAATCGTGTCGTAGACGGTGGTTCGTCGAATTGCGAACGGGGATCGCAACCCCCCTCGGTTCGGCAAGGCGGTCGGGGCGGTAGCTGTTGGTTCCCGAACCAGGTCAGCGGGTACAGGGAACAGGAGACATTGGGATGCCGAACGGGTTGTACGTTGCAGCCCAGTATCACGAAAATGGTTCAGTGTCTGTCCGGAAACATAATGCACCTTTTCAGCGCGCTACCATGGGCGTCTGGTGCGTTACGGGCCCTCCTCGATGGCCCCGCATCGCTTTCGGGCCCGCGCCTGCCAGCCGCCTCATGGTAGCCCGCTAAAAAGGCACACTATGTTTCCGGACAGACACTCAGGCACGGCGGGCATGGAGCAGTCTCCGAAAATGTGATGCTGCGCCCTAACAAGGGACTGTCCTGATGGCGGGGCAAGCCGGATAGCGAAATACCAACGAAGTCAGCCAGCTCAATCGTCACGACATGTGTCGGTAGCCAGTCAGAGGAACCCGGATGCTTCAACATTTCGCCCGGATCTTTATCCTGTCCATGCTCATACTGCCGGCGACCGCAAACCTCCCGGCGCGAGCGCAAAGCTTCTATGGCGTATTCAACAATCCTGTAACGCTTCGGGTCGATACAGCCAGCGCTGTCTTCAGCATCATCAACGGCGTGACAACCAACACGCTCCAGATCGTGTTGACCAACACATCCACCTTCTCGACCTATGGCAACAATGACCTGCTCAGTGGGCTGTTCTTTGCCATCGCGACCTCCCCGACCTTGACACCCTTGGAAGCCACCACGCCGTCCATCCTGCAACCGGACCTTTGCGACGCCCCCCATGATACCACGACCTGCCTGGGAACGTCGGTCAATGTCGGCAAGGAGTTTGCTTTCCAATATTCCGCGACCGGCTTCAACGCGCCTGAACTGGTAACCGCCGGACAGTACGGGATCGGCGCGGCCGGGTATAACTTCATGTCCCCGAATTTTGGCGCGCAGGTCGCGTCATTTGGCGCCAGCCCGCCACTTCTCACCAGTGGCGGCAGCGTGGGCGGCCTTGACTTCTCGATCGTGGGCGCTGCCTACAATGCCGCGGCGAGTGCCAATTCGGTGTCATCGCAGCCGTTGTCGAACACGTCTGTTACGTTCAAATTTGGCCTTCCCACCGGGGTTTCGACCCTTAGCATCAGTAATGTTA
>CAMBXJ010000342.1 GCA_945871455.1 Asaia bogorensis | reverse complement strand
CCCGTTATCGGTCTCGACACGGATGAGCGTTGCGTCGCTCTTGATCTTCGTGCCGAGGTCGGTGCGATGACGCTTGTCCTCGGGCACCGGCGCCGACATTGGAACGGCGGAGACTTTGACGATTCTCATTGGATCGTTCTTCCCTGGCTGTTTGACATTCCGCGTCTCACGCGGGCTGCCAGCCCGCTTCGTCCTGGCCCGCATAGGCCGACCCTCCACGTCATGGCGGAGATCAACACCGCAACTCCCGCACGGCGGGCCGGCGTAGGCCATGGCGTGGAGCGTGCCGTGCGCGCCACCAGATGTAGCAGCTATCACGGTGCGTCGCCAAAGAGACCGCCTTCGGCGAACGCCATCCTGTGTGGAAGCCAGATGCACCAGCGACTACCTGGGTGCGCAGGCGCGGATCGCCGCTTCGAAGCGGGCCTTGGCGCCCGGGCCACGCGCATAGGGGCTCAGGATCGGCACATCGATGCCGGACTGCCGATACGCATCCACCCGCGCGCGACATTGTTCCGGCGTGCCCGCGATGCTGGTTGCGTCGATCATGGCGTCAGTTACGAAGCGTTCTCCGGCCGCGCGGTCGCCGCGCTGCCAGGCTTCGGCGATGGCCGCCGCCTCGGCCGCGAACCCGTGTTCCGCCATCAAGCGGTTGTAGCGCGGAAAAAAGCCGCAATAGAACGCCAGGCCGGGCCGTAACGCGGCGAGTGCCGCCCCGCGATCATCCATCACCGATGTCGGCAGCAATGTCGTGATTTCGATCTTGCCGGCGTCGCGTCCGACCGACCGCGCGGCATCGGCCAGTTGGGATCGCACGGACGCGGCGGTGGCCAATGTGCTGCGAGTCAGGATAACGCCATCCGCCACTTCGCCGCAGAGCGCGATCCCTTTCGGGAATACGGCCGATAGATACAGCGGCACATCCGGGTGCCGAGGGGCATACCAGAGGTCAAAATTCTCGATGCGGATCGTCTCGCCCTCGAACCGCACATGTCCGTCCCGGATCAGCGCGCGGACGATGGCAACCGTCTCCCGCGTGCGGGTCAGCGGCTTGGTATAGGCGACCCCGTGCTCCGGTCCGACCTGCGCCTTATGGCTTGATCCCAACCCCAGGATGAAGCGCCCTCCCGACAGATCGGCCACGGATGACGCGGCCATCGCGATCGTCGGCGCGGAGCGGACGAAGACGCTGCTGATGGCCGTTCCCAGCAAAATGCGGGACGTCCGCATGGCACATGCCGCCAGGATCGCGAACTGGTCGCCGCCATGTCCCTCCGCGACCCAGGCCGACTCGTAACCCAGGCTCTCGGCCAGAACGACGAGGTCGACGATTTCCGCCGGGTTGGGGCCGCCCGAAATGGCGATGCCGATCCTGCTCATGCTGTATTCTCCAGGCGTCAGAGTTGGCGCAACAATGCGGCCCAGCGATCGAGTATCGGCAGCACTTCCCGGTCCTTGGCCGAGGGCACGCTGACCGAAACATGCACGACGCCGAGGCCGCGATAGCGCATCAGCGTATCGATATCCGTGGGCGCGGAGAACAGGTAAATCGGGCAACTTTCCGGGGTGCGGCCGGATTCCTCTCCATAGGTCTGCCAACTGTCGGCCATGAAAAGATAGTCGAAACCCGCGCCGGCGGTTGCCGCCGCCCAACCGAACCGCTCGGTCCGCGGCAATAACCCAAGGTGCCGCGTCTCATCCCGGAGAGCCGATTGACACGCGCATCCGCGAACGCCCCGCCCGTCACTCCGCCAGGAAGCGGGTCGCGGCCTCTCCCAGAACCTGGACCCCAAGCGCGAGGTCTTCGTCCTTGGTGTCCTCCGACCAATGGTGGCTGATGCCGCCGATCGACGGCACGAACAGCATCGCCGCCGGCATGACCCGCGCGATGTTCTGCGCGTCGTGCCCGGCGCCAGAAGGCATGGCCTGCCATGCGCCCGGGGCGAGTTGGTCCGCCGCATCCGACAATGCCCGCATCAGCGCCGGGTCACACAGCGCGGGGATGGCCTTCGACATCGGCTCCAAAGTGATGGAGCACCGTTCGCGCCGGTTGGCGTCCCGCACCAGCGCGCGCAGCGTCGCTTCCATCCGTTCCAAAATCACAACCGATACGTCACGGAACTGGAACAGCACGGTCGCGGTACCGGGTATGATACTGGGCGCACCGGGATCGAGCGTGATGCGGCCGGTCGTCCAGGTGCTGCGTTCCCCACAAACGCGCGGGAATTCCGCATCGATGGCTGCCAGCAGCCGCACCGCCGTCAGCCCGGCATCCTTGCGTTCGGCCATCGTGGTGCCGCCGGCATGATCCTGCTGGCCTTGCACGATCAGACGCCACTGCCAGATTGCCACGATTCCGGTGACGACGCCGATGCGCAAGCTCGCCTGTTCCAGTTGCGTGCCTTGCTCGATATGCATCTCCAGGAAGCCCTTGTGCCGACCCGGCTCCAGACGCATCCGACTCTTTCCCTCCAGCCCCACCTGGCGCAGAGCGTCGCGCAATGGCGTGCCGTCGGTCCGGTTGCGGCTGCGGTCGATCTCGTCTTCCGTCAATTCCCCGATGATCGATCGGCTGCCGAGGAACCCCCCATCGAAATGCCCTTCCTCGTCGGCGAAGGCGCACACGTCCACGGCCAATCCAGCGCGGGCCAGCGCCACGCCGGCGACAACGCCGAGCGCACCGTCGAGCCAACCGGCTTGGTTTTGGGATTCGATGTGGCTGCCAGTCAGCAGATGGGGTCCCTGGCCGGTGTGGCGGCCATAGACGTTGCCGATCCCGTCAATCGAGGCTTCGAGGCCGCAGGCGGACAGCCGGTCGAGCAACCAGCGTCGCGATTCCATATCCTGCGGCGAAAAAGTGGGGCGATGCACGCCGGTGCGAAAGGCCCCGATCTTGCGCAGCGTGTGCAGGTCCTGAAGGAAGGCATTTGTGTCGATGACTGTCATGACTGATGTCCAGATTCCTGCTGCCGCGATGAAGCGTTGCGGTCCGATCCTTTGTGCAATCGGCCCGCCTGGTCAGGTCCCGGCCGACGTCCCGGTCTATGTGCCAGCCAATGCAAAGGTGATTTCGTGTGCCCCGGACCACAGCACGAGCTTTCCGAGCGCCGGCAGTTTGTCCAGTTCTCCGGTGATGGTCAGAAAGTGATTGCCGGCGAGAACGCCAACCTTGCTTGCGAACTGACAGGCGCCATAGGGCAACAGGATCTCCGTCTCGCTGACCCCGCCCGGATGCAGCAGGATTTGTCCCGGCGCGGGATAGCTGGTTGGGTTTTCATAGCCGAGTTCCAGATCGAGATCCCCGAGGGGAATCCAGCAGGCTTCCCCGCTCCATCGCACGTGGATGATGCGTTGGTGGTAGGGGAGCATCGCGCGGAAGCGGGCGGTGGTTCTCGGGGCCGCCGCGGTCTCGAACCGGGCCGGGAAGCTGAAAGGGCCGGCCGTAATCAGAACATCGTTCACCGTCGTGTCTCCGTCAAACCTGGTAGGCGCTGGCGTCGAAGCCGAAAGGCAGGCGGCCGGTGGGCTTGATCAGGTCGTAGGGCGCGCGGGCCAGGAATTGGCCGGAACCCGGTTGGGCGAGAACCTTTCCGTCACGCATGGCCACCTGCCCCCGCCTTATCGTGGCGACGGGCCAGCCAGTGACCGACATCCCCTCATAGGGGGTGTAGTCGATCACGTGCTGCAAGACATCGTTGGTGATCGTGACCTGTTTGTTGGCATCCCACAGGACCAGATCGGCATCCGCCCCCGGCGCGATCGCCCCCTTGCGGGGATACAGGCCGAACAGCCTCGCCGGGTTGGCGGCGGTCAGGCGGACGAACTGGCAGGGGTCGATATGGCCCTTGCCGACACCCTCGCTGAACAGGATCGGCAGGCGCGACGCGAGGCCGGGCACGCCGTTCGGGATGTCGCTGAAGGGTGCGTTGGTGCCGTGCACCCGCTTGCCGACCGGCGACATGTAGCCCCAGCCGCTATGGTCGGACGACACGACATCCAGAGTCCCCATCCGGATCATGTCCCACAGTCCGGCGCTGGCGGCTGCGTCCCGGGGCGACGGGCTGCACATGTATTTGGCGCCCTCGAATCCCGGGCGATCCATGTCGGCGGCGGACAGGACGAAGTATTGCGGACAGGTCTCGCCCCAGACTTTCAGGCCACGGGCCTGGGCCTGGGCGATCTCGGCGGCGACCTCGGGGCAGGAGACGTGGAAGATCTGGATCGGCTGGTCGACCAGTTCGGCGAGCGCGATGGCGCGATGGGTCGCTTCCCGCTCGATCATCGAGGGGCGGGACCAGGCGTGGTATTTCGGCTCCACATGCCCGGCCGCCAGCAGGGCCTTGGTGCGCCAGTTGATCGCCTCGTAATTCTCGCAATGCACGGTCACCAGCATGCCGTGGCGGCGCGCGGCGGCGAGCACGCGCAGGAAGTCGCGATCGTCGATGTGGGAGTTTTCGTAGGTCAGGAACACTTTCAGGCTGCGCACGCCGGATGCGACGACTTCGGGGATCTGCTCGAAGATCACCTCATCGGAGGCATCGGAAATGATCTGGTGGAACGAATAGTCCACCATCGCCTTGCTGGCGCGCCGGCGGTATTCCGCCAGGGGTTCCAGAATGCCATGGCCCTTGAACTGGGCGGAGAAGGTGATGACGCTGGTCGTGCCGCCTGCCAGAGCCGAAGTACTGCCGGAGACCCAGTTTTCCTCATCCGAGCCGCCGTTCGCCTTCAACTGCTCGATATGGCAATGGCTGTCTACGCCACCGGGCATGACCATCAGTCCGTCGGCCTCGATGCGGCGATCCCCTTTCAGGTCCAGTCCGACAGCGGCGATACGCTCGCCCCTGATACCGATATCGGCGCGGAACATGTCGGCGGCGGTGACGACCGTTCCGCCAGCTATGACCAGATCGTAATCAGACATGGGTATGGATCCTCTTCAAGTGATCGACCAAACGCAGCGTGTTGCAAGGATGGCATGCTGTATCGGCGGGCGTCACGACCCGGCTAGCGAATGCACCGCAATCCGTTTGGCGTTTGCGATCCGGAC
>CAMBXJ010000341.1 GCA_945871455.1 Asaia bogorensis | reverse complement strand
GGGGCGGAAAGCCCCGCGGATCAAACCACCAGATTGGTCTTATCGTCGATCAGGTGCATGTTGTTCATATCCGCCGCCAACGGCAGTCGTTCACCCGGGCGGGCGACGGTTGACGGATCGACACGCGCGCACACCGCGACGGTTTCGATAAAGAAATGCACCAGGGTTTCCATGCCCATCGGCTCCACCACGTCCACCGGCGCATGCATCAGTTGCACGCCCGGCTTCTCGGTCGCATGGGTTTCGGTCAGATGCTCCGGCCGAATGCCCAGGGTCATGGTCTTGCCCGTGTGCGGGCTGTAGCGCGCCACGCGCTCGGGTGGGACGGCCATTTTGGTTCCGTCCGCCAGTTGAACCTTCAGACCACCCTCGTCGATCATGCGCACGGGCAGGAAATTCATCGCCGGAGAGCCAATGAACCCCGCCACGAACCGTGTCGCCGGGTGGTGATAGAGTTCCTGTGGAGCGCCGACCTGCTCGATGATGCCGTGGTTCATGACCACGACGCGGTCGGCGAGGGTCATCGCTTCCACCTGGTCATGCGTCACGTAGACGGTGGTGGTGGGAACGAGTTGATGGACCTTCTTGATCTCGGTCCGCATCTGCACGCGCAGTTTGGCATCCAGGTTCGACAGCGGCTCATCGAACAAGAACACCTTCGGGTTGCGCACGATGGCACGTCCCATGGCGACGCGCTGACGCTGTCCGCCGGAAAGCGCCCGGGGCTTGCGATCCAGCAGCGGCGTGATGTCCAGCATGCGGGCGGCGTCATCAACCCGGCGCTTGATCTCATCCTTGGGGAATTTGCGCAGTTTCAGGCCGAACGCCATGTTCTCAAACACGCTCATATGCGGGTACAGCGCGTAATTCTGGAAGACCATGGCGATGTCGCGATCGCGGGGCGGCACGTCGTTGACCACGTCGCCGCCGATCCAGATTTCGCCGCCGGTGATTTCCTCCAACCCCGCGATCATGCGCAGCGTGGTGGACTTGCCACAGCCGGACGGGCCGACCAGGACGACGAATTCGTGGTCGGCGATCTCCAGTTCGATCCCCTTCACCGCCTGCACGCCGCCGTCATATTCCTTGACGATATTCCTCAGAGAAACCTGGGCCATTTTTTGCTTATCCCTTGGTGGCGCCGGCGGTGAGCCCGGCGATATAGTAATCCATGAGGAAGGTGTAGATCAGGATCGGTGGCAGCGCGCCGATGACGCAGGCGGCCATGATCTTGCCCCAGGCGAACACGTCGCCGCGGATCAGTTCGGACACGATACCGACCGTCAGCACGAGCTGATCGCCCTTATAGAGAAACGCGAGCGGATAGAGGAACGCCCCCCACCCGACGGTGAAGGCAAAGATCGTCGCGGCGATGATGCCGGGCAGCGCCACCGGGATGAAGATCAGGAACAGGATCTGCATGTAGCCGGCTCCGTCGATCAGCGCCGCCTCATCCAGTTCTTTCGGGATGGACCCGAAATAGCCGATCATGATCCAGGTGCAGAACGGCACCGCAAGCGTCGGAAACAGCAGCACCAGCACCCAGGTCGTGTCGATCAGGTTGAGCCAGCCGACGATCTGGAACAATGGGATGAACAGCAACGACGGCGGCACCAGATAGGTCAGGAACACGCTGGTGGCGATGGTCTGGCTGCCCTTGAAACCCATGCGCGCCAGGCTGAACGCCGCCAGGATCGCGATCGACATGCTGATGATCACCACCAGCGTGGTAACCCAGGCGGAATTGAAGAAGTAGCGCTGGAAGCTGGAACTCGACGCGAGCTCGACGAAATTCTGCATGGTCGGATTCTGCACGATCCAGGGATTGCCCTTTTCGGCGGAGATCTCGGCCGAAGTCTTCAGGCTGGTCATGACCATGTAGAACGGTGGCGTCAGGAACATGATCACGAAGACGGTCAGGGCCGTGTAGCTGCCCCACAGGGACCATTTGCGCTGCCGGCTCAGGCTGCCGGATTTGGCGGAGGCGCGGTTGCGGGCCGCATTTTCGGCGGTTGTGGTGCTCACGAGGCGATCTCCTTGTTCCGCTTGTTCACGCCACGCAGGATCAGGTAGGCGAAGGTGGCGAGGATCGGCAGCATGAACAGGCTGACGGCCGCGCCACGCGGGATGTTGCCGGACTGGATGCCGATGGTGAATGCGTAGGTCGCGAACAGATGTGTCGAGTCCTGCGGTCCGCCGTTGGTCAGGATGCGAACGATGTCGAAGTCAGCGAAGGTGACGATCATGCTGTACAAGATCGTGATGGAGATGATGTTCCGCATCATCGGCAGCGTGACATAGATCAATTTCTGGAAGGCATTGGCGCCATCAATCGAGGCTGCCTCATACAACTGCTCCGGCACCGATTTAAGGGCCGCCAGATACATGATCATGAAGAACGGCGCGCCAAACCAGGTATTGACCAGGATCACGACAATGCGGGCGTTCCAGGTCTCTCCCAGATACGAAATCGGATTGAGCCCCATCCATTGCAGCGTCCAATTCAACGCCGAATAGGACGGATCGAGCAGCCACCACCAGGTCAGCGTGGAGAGCGACAGCGGAATTACCCAGGGCACGAGCAACAGGCCACGCCAGATCCGCTCATGCTTGCCGTGGATGTTGTGCATGAGATGGGCGAGGATAAAGCCCAAGGTCGCCTTGAGAATGACAGCGGTGACGGCAAAGAGGCAGGACTGAAACATCACCATCTGGAACGTGTTGCGCCCCAGCAGGAAGATGAAATTGTCCAGAAAGATGAAATCGGTCATCTTCCGGTTCAGCATGCTGAGATAGATGCCGTAGATGGTCGGCCACATTTTCAGGCCGAAAATGATGGCGATCAGTGGGACGCACAACAGGACCGCAATTGCCGATTTTCGCCGCCCGAGCTTTGCCAGGCTGCCGACCCGTCTAGCCGGTGGGTTGGCGGTGCCTTGCCCGAGGCCGATCGCGGGTGTGCTGGTGGTATCTGCCATGATGGGTCTCCGCCAGGAAACGGTGACGTGACATCCCCGTCCGGCCGGCCCCGTTTTCACAGGATCCGGCCAGATAGGGTTTCGTCAGCTCAGGAAGCCCTCGATCTCTTCGGTGGCCCAGGCGATCACTTGCGGGATCGTCTGGCCGGATTTGATCTTCGCGAACATCGTGGGCAGGGTGCCGCGATTGTACATCTGCACCGCGATTTCCGGCGGGGCCGGCATCATCGCCAGGTGTTCGACCTGGTTATGCTGCTTGCGCACCGGGTAGTTGTAGACCGTGCCTTCGGGCGGGCCGACCTTGTCCCACACGTTGGCGTCCGCCATTTTCTGGAATGGCGGCAGGTCGTAGCCCATCACGGCGGCCGAGCGTTCGTCGACGTTGTTGGCCTGCATCAAGTATTCGGCGAGTTCTTTCGCGGCGCTCTTGTTCGGCGCGAACTCCCAGATGCCGAAGAAGTTCATGCTGTGCGGCATGAACCGGCCCTTCGGGCCCAACGGTGCCGGGAAGTGCCAGGTGTCAGCGGCGATCGCGGGCGCGTCGCGCACGGCAACCGCCCAGGCCGAGGGGGGGTTCCAGATCAGCGCGGAATTGCCCGCGATCAGGGCCCGGTTGTTTGATGCGTCGTCATAACTTGCCGCGGAGTCAGGCAGCCATTTCACCAGCTTGGTCGCATATTCCAACGCCTGTTTGACCGCATCGGACTTGATCGCGATCTTGCCTTTGGAATCGACCAGTTCGGCACCGTAGGCGGCGAATATGGACCCGGCGGTGTCGACGTTGTCGGGCGTGGTGCCCAGGCCGATGGCGAAGGGCTTGCCGGCCTTGTGGCAGGCCTCCGCCGCTTTCAGCATCGCATCCAGGGTCCAGCCCTTGGCTTCCTCGGTTTCCGGCACGTTCGCCGCCGGGTACATCTTGACCAGATCGATCCCGGCAAACTCTTTCATCATGCTGATGCGCGCGGCCGGGCCCTTGTTCTGGGTGCCCCAGCTTGACGGCACGCCCAACCATTCGTTCTTGTACTTGCCGAGGTAATTCGACACCCGGTCGGCCGAACCGTATTGAGCTTCCAGTCGCTTCACGATGTCGCTGACCGGCTCCAGTTTCTCCGCATGGTCGCGGACGTTCCAGTTGGAGATGGTGAACAGGTCGTGGCCGCGTCTTGCCTGTGCTTCGGCGTTGATCGTCAACAGCGTCTTCTGACCCATCGACGTGATCAGATCGACATTGGTCTCGACCTTGTTCTTCTCGGCCCAGGCTGCGGTTTGCGCCTTGATCACCACGTTGCCGGCGGGAACCCAATGATCCCAGAAGAAGACGTTCAGCTTGCCGGCGGCGCCCGCGGTGCGGATATGGACCCACGGGAGCACCGATGCCGCGGCACCGAATTTCAGAATTTTCCGGCGCGTGGCGTCCCGTTTGGACAGGATATTCCTCGTCATACGTTCGTAACCTCCTCGCTTCGCTGCGGGGACCCCCGGGCGGCGTTCTTTCGGACGTGACCGTCTCGTTAAGATGGAGGCTAGTCGCTTTTCCATTTGCGAAGCAACACGCCATACGCAATGTCATGAGCATTCGACGACCGGGCAGCGCGGTGCATCGCGGAATTGTCAGATTCTCAGCGCCGTGGCGGCCCGGCATCCAGCAGCGCCAGGTTCTGTTCCGCGAGATCGGCGGCCTCGCTGTCCGGATCGAGTTCCAGAATGCGGCTCCAATCGGCCCGGGCGCCGGACACGTTGCCCATCCTCTGACGCAGAATCCCGCGTTCCAGTAGGATTTCCGGATCGTCCGCGGCCAACGCAATCGCCTGTTCCAAATCCTTTGCGGCTGGGGCAAGGCGCCCCAAAGCACGCAGGATACCGGCGCGCATCACCAGCACATCCGCTCGGCCGGGATCGAGGACCAACGCCTTGGTCAGGTCGTCGATCGCCAGGTCGCGCCGGCCAAGAGCCTTGGCTGCGATGGCGCGTTGGATGAGAAAGGTGGCGCTGGCCGGGGTCAATTGCAGGGCTTCGCTGGCCAAATCCACGGCGCGCGCGGGTTGGTTGGCGAGCAGGCGGGCCTGGACCGCCTGGCTGAGCGCCGTCGCCCGCACG
>CAMBXJ010000340.1 GCA_945871455.1 Asaia bogorensis | reverse complement strand
CGGGGCCGGGACAGCCGGTGATCGCCGTCCTTGATCAGGATCACTTCCACATCGGTCGAGGCGACCTGTTTCGCCACCTGCAACGACAATTCCCACGGCACATCCGGATCTTCCTGCCCGTGCAGCAATCGGATCGGGCAGGTCAGCGGAATCGGACCGGTCAGGAGGAAATGTTGGGGTCCATCCTCGATCAGTGCGCGAGTCAGGGGTGTGGGCGCGCCGTATTGGCTGGGGCGGTGGATAATCCCATCCCGCATCAACGCATCCCGCTGGTCCGCGGACAGCCGTTCCAGCATCAGGCGTTGGGTGAAGTCCGGCGCGCCGGCGATGCCCACCACCGCCGCGATGCGATCCAGACGAGCAAGCGCGGTCAGCAACGCGATCCAGCCGCCCATGGACGAACCGACCAGGATCAGCCTGCCGGTCGTCAACCGGTCGATCACCGCCAGCGCGTCGCGCGTCCAAACGCCGATCGTGCCATCCTCGAACCGGCCGCCGCTGGCGCCATGGCCGGAATAATCGAAGCGCAGCATCGCGTGGCCTTGGTCCGCCGCGAAGCCTGCCAGTGCGGTGGCCTTGTCGCCGGTCATGTCGCTGTAATAGCCGGGCAGGAATACGATGGTCGGCCCTGGGCCATCCCCTGGGCCATCCCCCGTGCCATCTCCCCTGGCCTCGACCTTCGCCCAGGCCAGTTCGACGCCGTCGCCGCGATCAAGCCGTCCGGTGGTTTCCATGTCCGTCCTGTCCCAAGATGCGATGCCCAGGTCGCTGAACCTTCATGCCACCAACGGCCGCACGGGCACGCGCGACGATCGTCGCGCCAAATGGCGCAGGGTCGGCGAGGCTCTTTGTAATAGGCACAGCCCCACCGTGCCCGACTTCGCCGTGATCGGCGTCGCAACCCGTGAATGGCCGGACCGAACCCGTAAGGGCGTAAGGCCGGGGGGCGCCAGGAAGGATGGAACTCAGCGCCAAACGTCCCCGGCGCCGACGCGCGTCGCCCGAGGCAAAAATTGCCCAAGGTTCCGGCAATGGGGTGCGAATCGGCGACAACAGCCCGACACCCCCGGCAAACACACCGCACCGAACGCCTGAATCGGACATGTGCATGTGGTTTTTGCGCGGTTGAGAGGTCATGATCGATCCCAGATATTCACTTTATGTTCTAAGATGGTGGAACGTCTCATGGCAAGGAAATTCGCGTCCGAGCTGCTACGTCCAGTGAGGATCGGGAATTAAGATTATGATATAACATAATTTGTAGAAATAAAGTTCAGTCGGTTAACGCGGCGTCCTGGTTTTGACAACCCGTCGCAAAGGTCTCGTCGCGGCTTTTGAGACCTGACATCAGGCTCATCCGCCATCACACTGACTTCGCATGACGATTCGGGTCGTTTTGAGAGTCTACTTTAACCCCGGCGACTGGTCCGGTTCATTACGAAACACAGCGGAAAACCGGTGTTTCCGTTGCGTATCCATGCGGAAAACGGGGGTATTTGTTCCGTTTTCCGGCCATTAACCCGCCAGTAAATCCGCCTATAAAAACGCCAATTGCCGCCGGCTCTGTAGGCGGCAATTTCCCAACCGCCTGATGTCGGTCACGACGCGGTCGGCACAAGCGAACCTGATGAGGACCGAGCTGCACTGCTCGGCGCCTGCAAATCGGCGGAGGCCAGGACCCGGCGACCCGCGCCCTTCCGTCATGGCGGCCGCGGCGCCGTCATCCTCGTCGCCCGACATCGCCGGCTGGAAAAATCCTGGATCCAGGCCTTGCGGGCAGGACGACGCGGCAGCCACCGACGACCGCAGCCAACCGATGCCGTCTCGCCGCTGGAAAAACCCAGAAATCGCCGCCTGCCAGGGCAAGAAGACCGCATTGGCGCGGCCGTTGGTGTCAGCCATTCCCCTTGGCATCCGCCATCCAAACACCGCGATCCTATCATCAGCGATGCCGGTCCTGCGCAACACGCCCGACCCGTGATACGCCTTGCCGATGCCGCCAAACGCCACTCCCCCGGTCATCCTGCAGGTCCTTCCCTCCCTCGTCACCGGCGGGGTAGAGCGTGGGACGGTCGAAATCACCCAGGCGATCGCCGATGCCGGCTGGATTCCCCTGGTCACCAGCCAGGGAGGGCCCATGGTGCGAGCGGTCGAAGATGCCGGCGGCCTTCACATCGCCCTGCCCCTGAAGGCGAAAACCCCGTTCGGGATCTGGCGCAACGCCGAACGGTTGGAAGCAGTGCTGCGGGACCACAAGGTCTCGATCGTGCATGCCAGGTCGCGAGCACCCGCCTGGTCCGCCTGGATCGCCTGCCAAAGGACCGGAACGCCGTTCGTGACCACCTATCACGGCACCTATGGCGAGAACCTGCCCTTCAAGCGCCGCTACAACGCCATCATGGCGCGCGGAGAAATCGTGATCGCCGCCAGCCGGTTCATCGCCGATCTGGTGACGGCTCGCCACGGCATCGACCCGTCCCGCATCCGGGTCATCCCCCGCGGCGTGGATACCGCCGCATTCGACCCCGGCGCCGTCGCGGCCGATCGGCTGACCCGGCTGCGCCAGGCATGGCGTTTGCCGGACCGGGTGCGCGTGGTCATGCTGCCCGGCCGTCTCACCGCATGGAAAGGCCATACCGTCCTCCTCGACGCCATCGCTCGGCTGCCGCGAGCCGATGTGGTCTGCGTTCTGGTGGGGTCGGACCAGGGGCGGTGGCGCTATTCGGCGCAGCTCCGCCAGCGGGCCGAGGACCTTCGGATCGGCGAGCGCCTGCGCATGGTCGGGCAGTGCGACGACATGCCGGCCGCGCTGATGCTGGCGGACGTGGTGGTGCATGCCTCGACCCAGCCTGAAGCCTTCGGCCGCGTGGTGATAGAGGCGCAGGCCATGGGCCGCCCGGTGGTGGCCTCCGACCTGGGGGGGCCAGTGGAAACGGTGGAACAGGGCGTCACCGGCTGGCGGATCCGCCCGAACGATCCCGTCGGACTGGCCGCGGCGATCGGCCACGCCCTGGCCTTGGATGCGGCCACGCTTGCGGCGCTGCATGAACGGGCGCGCGCATCGGTGCCGACGGTCCAGGCCATGCAACAGGCAACGATCGCGGTGTACCGAACGATCCTCGACCGATCGGCGGCGGGCGTGTCGGCCTGAGGTCGGGGGGATCCGACACGCGGCGCGCGGCCTGGAGGTTCGGCAACAGCCCCCGTTTCGTCCGCTTTTCCGCACGCCGGGGTTGCGACTTCGGGCCGGTGACGCCATAGACAAGCGTTCACAACACATGGGAAGCCTGCCCAATGCCCGCGATCACCCTGCCCGACGGTTCCGTGCGCCAGTTCGATGCGCCGGTGACGGGCACTACGGTGGCCGAGGCGATCGGGCCCGGCCTGGCACGTGCCGCCCTGGCCATGAAGGTCGACGGCAAGGCGGTCGATATCTCCACCGAGATCGACCAGGATTCCCATGTCGTGTTCATCACCCGCCGGGACGCCGACGCCCTGGAGATGATCCGCCACGACACCGCGCATGTGCTGGCCGAAGCAGTGCAGGAGTTGTTTCCAGGCACCCAGGTCACCATCGGCCCGTCGATCGAAAACGGCTTCTACTACGATTTTGCCCGCAACGATCCGTTCACGCCGGAAGATCTCGCCCCGATCGAGGCCAAGATGCGGGAGATCGTGGCGCGTGGGCAGAAATTCGAACGCCAGGTGATGGACCGGGAGGAGGCGATCGCCTTCTTCCAGGCCAAGGGCGAGAAATACAAGGCGCAGTTGATCGAAGATCTGCCACGGTCCGAAGTCATCACCTTGTACCGCCAGGGTGAGTGGATCGACCTGTGCCGCGGCCCGCATCTGCGCACCACCGCCGATGTCGGCACCGCGTTCAAGCTGATGAAGGTGGCCGGCGCCTATTGGCGCGGCGATCACCGCAACGCCATGCTGTCGCGCATCTACGGCACCGCGTGGCGGGATCAGAAGGAACTCGACGCCTATCTGCACCAGTTGGAGGAGGCGGAACGGCGCGACCACCGGCGGATCGGCAAGGATATGGGACTGTTCCATATCCAGGAGGAAGCCGTCGGCAGTGTGTTCTGGCACCCCAAGGGCTGGAAACTGTATCGTTCGGCGGAGACCTATATGCGCCGGCGGCTCGATGCGGCGGGCTACCAGGAAGTGAAAACCCCGCAATTGGTGGATCGGATCCTGTGGGAGAAATCCGGCCACTGGGAGAACTACCGCCAGAACATGTTCATCGCGCATGTGGAGGACGAGAACAAGTCGCTCGCCCTGAAGCCGATGAACTGCCCCTGCCATGTGCAGATTTTCCGCCAGGGGTTGCGGTCCTATCGCGAATTGCCGCTGCGGATGGCCGAATTCGGCGCCTGCCATCGCTATGAGCCGTCCGGCGCGCTGCATGGCATCATGCGGGTGCGGGCGTTCACCCAGGATGACGCGCATATTTTCTGCACCGAGGCACAGATCGCCCCGGAAACGGTGCGGTTCGTGGAACTGCTGTCCTCGATCTACCGCGATTTCGGGTTCGAGAGCTTCCGGGTGAAATTTTCCGACCGGCCGGAAGCCCGATCAGGCTCCGACGCTGTCTGGGACCAGGCCGAGGCGGCATTGAAGGAAGCCTGTGCGACAGCCGGCGTGGACTACGAATTGAACCCGGGCGAAGGCGCGTTCTACGGCCCGAAGCTGGAATTCGTGCTGCGGGACGCCATCGGGCGGGACTGGCAGTGCGGCACCTTGCAGGTCGATTTCGTTCTGCCGGAGCGGCTGGACGCCGAATATGTCGCCGAAGATGGCGCGCGCCACCGTCCGGTGATGCTGCACCGGGCCATCCTGGGCAGTTTCGAGCGTTTCCTGGGCATTCTGATCGAGCAATATGCCGGGCGTTTCCCGCTATGGCTGGCTCCCGTGCAGGCGGTCGTGGCAACCATCGTATCCGACGCCGATGCCTATGCGGAGGAAGTGGCCGCCGCCCTGGCGAAAGCCGGTCTGACCGTCAGGACCGATCTGACCAACCAGAAGATCAATGCGAAAGTGCGCGAGCACAGCCTGTTGCATGTGCCCGTGCT
>CAMBXJ010000339.1 GCA_945871455.1 Asaia bogorensis | reverse complement strand
AACCGGGCGACGTGCTGGTGGGGATCGATCGGCAGTCCCTGCGCGGCATGGCGGCCGCGTCGGTCGCGGCGATGATCGCCGGGCCGGAGGAAACCAATGTCCTGATCGGTTGGCGCGGCAGGGATGGGCGCGTGCGGGAAGCGCTGGCCGAACGTGCCATGGTCCCGCCGGAGACGGTGTTTGTCGCCCGCATGGCCGATCTGATCGTCATTCGGGTGACCGGTTTCAGCCGCACCACGGACACCCACCTGGCGCACGCGCTGGAAGACGCTTTGATGGCGTCGCGTCCGGTCGAGGGCATCGTGCTGGACCTGCGCGGCAATCGCGGCGGCCTGTTGCGCCAGGCGGTCAGTGCCGCCGACACCCTGCTGCCGCCGGGTCTGGTGGCGATGACCGCCGGACGCGCCCCGGCGGCCAACACGGTCTGGCGGTCCACCGCCGGGCAGGTCGGGCGCGATATCCCGGTCGTGGTGATCGTCGACGGCCGGACCGCCAGCGCCGCCGAGGTACTGGCCGCCGCCCTGGCCGATCGTGGCCGGGGTGTGGTGATCGGCAGCTCCACCCTGGGGAAGGGGTTGGTGCAGACGATCGACCCGCTGCCCGACGGTGGCGAACTCTACGTGACCTGGAGCCGGATCCTGGCGCCTCTGGGCTGGCCGATCCACGATCTGGGCGTGCTGCCCCAGGTCTGCACCAGCCGCGGTCAGGACGTGCTGCGCCGCCAACTCGGGTTTCTGGCCGAGGGCACCCAGATAATGGCCCGTGAAATCCGCGCCCATCGTTCGGCTCGCGCGCCGCTGACCCCGCAACAGGTGCTGACCATCCGCAATGCCTGCCCCGCCGCCGAGGGGCGGGACGGCGACATGGAAGCGGCGCGAGTGTTGATCGCCAACCCCGCCGCCTATGCCGCCGCGCTGCTGCCGCCGATGCCGGAGCCGCGGTAGGGGAGTGTGGCAAGGGCGTGTTGTAGGGGAGAAATTTCTCCCGTGCCGCAAATTCCAGCCGTTCGGCCGTCCCGACGTCAGACCGCCACCACCAACCCACCGGTCGCCGGGTCCGCCCCCCCATCCATCTGTCCGTCAACGATCCGGATCGCGTGCACCCAGGCAAACGTATAGCTCTGCGCGTGCCGCTTGATCGGATAGCCCCACCCGATCAGGTCCCGCTCCGCCGATCGCAGGATGCGGTTCGACAATTCGATCGTGTCCGACACCGCCGCGAACCGCGGTGCGGAGACCGCCTGTTCCGCGTTCATGGCGAAATCGATGACGTTTAGCATCACCTGCAGGTTGCCCATGGTGATGTAGGTGGCGCCGGGCGCGCCGAGGACCAGGAACGGGCGGTCGTCCTTGAAGACGATGGTGGGGGAAAGGGCGGTGAACCGGGCCTTGCCGGGCACAAGGGAGCCGGCCTTGCCCGGGCGCGGATCGAACACCGCCATGGCGCCGTTATACATGAACCCCAGCCCGTCGGTGACCACGCCGGACGGCTGACCCAAGGTGTGGGTCATGGTCACCGCGTTGCCGGCATCATCGACGACGCAGATATGGGTGGTGTGCTTGCTCTCCGCGCCGCCCGAGTTAAAGCGAGGAACCGGGGTTTTCTCCCCCGCCCTAATCCGCTCCGCCATGCGCTCGGCGTAGGCTTTCGAGGTCAGCTCCTCCACCGGAACGTCGAAGAAGCGCGGATCGCCGACCTTGGCATCCTTGTCGGCGGTGGCGATCTTCATCGCTTCCGACACCACCCGGATGTATTCGGGGGAATTATGCCCCATCGCGCAGAGATCGAAACATTCCAGGATGTTCAGCATCTCGATCAGCATGATGCCGCCGCCGGGCGGATGGTTGGTGGAAAACCGCAGGCCGCGATAGCTGCCCCACAGCGGCGGGTTTTCCTCCGCCTGGCAGGCGGCGAGGTCGGCACGGGACAGGAGTCCATCGTTGGCCGCCATGTCGGCCACGATCTGGTCGGCGATCTGGCCGAGGTAGAAATCATCCGCCCCGTTGGCGGCGACGCGGCGCAGGGTCGTTGCCATGTCGGGATTGCGCAGAATGTCGCCGACCTGAAGCACCTGGCCATCCGGCCTGACGTAGATTTTCCGGGTGGCCGAGAAGCGGGTGACGATGCCGATATTGCCGTCGCGCCCGGCGGTCGGCGGACGGTTCCAGAACTCGGCGACATGCGGACGGACCAGGCAGCCGTCTTCGGCATACGCGATGGCCGGCGGCAGAAGCTCGCCCAGGGACTTAGTGCCGAACCGGCGCAAAGCGGTGTCGAAGGCCCGCAAGGTCATGGGCGTGGTGATGGCCTGGTAGCCGATCTCGTTCACCCGGCCTTCCAGGATGAAACCCCAGCCGTCCTGCGCCTCATGCAAAATGCGGTTTTGCCACATATCCGCCCGCACCGACCCCGGAGCGCGCCCGTGAAAGTCGATGGTGGTGTGGACGCCCTGGCTGGGCAGATAAAGCTGCATGTTGCCCATGCCGGCGATGCCGCACATCTGCGGATCGACCGCGGTCTGCACCAACGCGGCCCCGATCGCCGCATCCACGACATTGCCGCCGGCGCGCAGGATATCGGCACCCGCCTCGGCGGCTTCGGGTTGGGCGGCGGAGACCATGCCGTGTGTCATGCTGGGCGTTCCCTGGGCTGGTTGGGTTTTCTCGATCCTAGAGCATGATCGCGCGGAGCGGAACGGAACAGCGCGTGGCTCGTGCTCCAAAACAGGAAGCCGCGCGGTTTGCCGTTTCCAGTCAGGGTGAAACCGCTATAGAATCCTGTATGGCGGCCAGACGCTTCTCGGGCAGCAACTGGCAGAGCAACAGATACACCACCACCGCCGCGAGGCGCGTGCCGTATTGGACCGGCGCGGTCACGTCTTCGGGAAAGGCGGCCCGTGTCTCGGCGCCGCATTTCCCGCAAAGGCAGGCATGGGCGCGGTGTTCCGTGACAATCAGCGGCTGGGGTTTGGGAAGATCGAACACCTGACGCACCGTATGGCCGGTGGTCATCCCCTTATTCAGGGCCGCGCCGCAACCGGCACAAGTCTCGGGAAAATGATCAACCGTGGCATCCGGGTTCTCGGTTCGGCGCAGGGTCTTGCCGGGATGACCTTGCTGCCCACCCGTCTTCTTGCCTGACCGTTCACGAAGGCTTGTGACGCGGACCGGCTTCTTCTTCAGACCGACGCTGGACGGCGGCTTGCCACTGTTGCCACTGTTCAGGCCGAGTTGACGCTCCAGTTCGCCGACGCGGGCCTGTAGCGCCGCTACCAGCGCCGACAACGCGGCATTCTGTGCCCGAAGTGCCGCGTTAATTGATTCTGAAGACACCGGGCCATGTGGCTCCGGCGGGGTTGCTAAATCCGAAGCCGAATCGAGTGGCGGCACCATGGGGAGCTTGAATCGTGCCCAGACTCGGGAGGCAAGCGCCCATTAGAACTCGCCTACCTGGGCAGTTGCGGTTTCAGAGGCCATGTCGTCAACGCGATCTTCCACATCGCGCAGACCGACTTGGGTTCGGACGCTGTCATCGCCGCTTTTCCTGGCAGGGCGAACCCTCACCGACCCCAAACTGGATCGTAGGCAACACGGCCGCGGCGGGAAACAAAAGCCCGAGGCCGATGGCGGCACCACTGCGCAGCAAAAATTCCGGGGCGGGCGCGAAGTTCAGATCTTTGAATGGACCATAGACGCGCAACGGCGTTGCGAGTGTCCCAATGGTAAAATGTTTTGCGTCCGTTCGAAGGTGCATGTCCAACACCTCTCTGGACAGGTCCACCAGACCGCCCCCGGTGATAATGTGATCGCTCGTATTCACCACGAGTGTGCGGGTGGCGACGACACCGCGCGTCAGGACCAGGTCGGCGACCAGACAACGAATGGTTTCCTTGCCTGGAATGCCGATGGCCGCGAGAAAGGCTCGTCCGAGTTCTCCACCTGACAGTGTCACGAGAAGTGAGTTCACCTCTCCGCCGAGCGGCATCACGATGTCCGCGGCGCCGTTGCCGCGACCAAGAATCTCCGATAGTGAGCGGCCGCGCCCCTTCAGCGTTGCGGTCCCGCTGATTGTGCCGCGCCCACTCCCAAGTCCAGCCACTGCGAGAAGTTTGCCGATATCAACGCGTCGGATCTGGATTGCCGCGTCCGTGTCCAGGTCGTTTCCAACCGGATCGAGCTTGATGATGCCGGTGATCGATCCTCCGCCCAAGTCGAGGCGCAGGGGAGACAAAGTTATGCGACCGTTGTCGATATCAAGTTTGGCCGCAATTGAGTCGAACGGAACGTTTGGCCCGACGATCTTGGCTCCCTTGTAAGAAATATGGATATCCATCGCCTGAATTTTGGGAATGCTGATCGGCGTGGTCGGCAGCAGCCTGGGGTGGGCTTCGGCCCGCTTGACCTCACGCATCTGTTCCGGCGTCTGTCCGGGCGTTGTGGTGCGGCCGGGTTGAGATCCGATAAATCCACCAAGATCTTCCAAGTCCACAGAGCGCGAGGACAGTGTGCCCGTAAGGATTGGACGTGCGCCACGCGGGTCGATCTCCAGCGCGCCATTCAAGTCGCTGCTGCCCACCTTCCCTTGCATTTGGGTGAACCGGATTCGCCCGCCTTCGAAATCGAGCTTTCCGCTCACTCGATAGGGTGGGGTCCTGGGGATCGGAATTCCGGTCAGCGGGTAGAGAAGCGCCATATCCTGGCCGGAGAGCGTGAGATCGAGGTTTGCTCCAGCCAGTACCAGCGGATTTTGAATGGTGCCTTTCAGGGTAATTCGGGTCGCGCCATTCGCCAGCGAAAAATCAATCGCATACGGCGTTTCTGCATCACGCAAGGACAATAGCGCGTCACCTACCGCATGGGCCGTAATAGGTCGGCGCGCGTAGGTGCCCTTTGCATCCACAATCAGCGTCTGTCGATCGCCATCAGAGGCCGTCGCGATGGTAAATTCGACGTCCGAGTCAGACGCTGCAAGACGGGCCCGGCCGGTTCCGTTCCGGATCAAAACGGTCCCAACCTCAATCGTCGGCGCATCCGACGCAACCTGTGCCAAGGTCAAGGTCCAATTGCTTTGTCCAGTCTCTGTCTGAAGCAACGTGAAGACAGGCTGCTCGATCACAATGGTCGGCACCACGA
>CAMBXJ010000338.1 GCA_945871455.1 Asaia bogorensis | reverse complement strand
CCTGGCCCGCCTGGCCACCTGGCGCGATCTCGGCGCCGGCCTTGGGCCTTTGCTGGCGGGCACATTGCTGCCGATCGCCCCGTCCTGGCTGTTGTATGGCATCGCCGCACTGGCACTCGCGGCGGTGTCGGTCGGCCTGGCAACATGGGTCCGGACCTTACGGAAGATCACTCCGCACGATTGCGACATCCCCTGAAACAACCGTGACGCGTGAGCGGACTTGACGAACCTACATCGCATACGTGTGATGCGTTATGCCACACCGGCGATCGCGAGCCCGCCCGCGCCGGGCCGAGGAAACGCCCCACCAAGGAACCACCATGGCGAACACGGCGCATGAACGAAACAATCGGGACCGGATCTCGCATCCAGGCTCACACCTGACATGACCGGGCTCGCCGATCTGCTGGCACGCCTGTTCCGGCGCAACGATCAAGACGCCGCGGTGGCCGCGGCAACCGCGCTGTTCATGCAGCCGGCGCAAGACCGATCGAGCGCTTCCCCCGCGCCGCCGGCGCCCCAGCCTCCGCCCACCCCGCCGCGGGTCTTGGACGCGCACCCGGTCCAAACGCCAGCACCTACATCGGCGGATCCCGCATCGTCCGTTCAGATGTCCGACTTTCCCACCGCCCCATCGTCGCCGGCCGCGCCCGTCGTTGCCCCGCCAGCCCCGACACCCCTCGCCGGCCTGGAAGCCGCGATCCGGTCCTGCGCCCCGCGCCTGACCGAGGCGGAAATCGCCGCCTGGGTCGACGCGCTAACCGAGACCCTGCGGCGCAACCGTATCGACACACCGCGCCGGATTGCCGCGTTTCTGGGGCAGTGCGCGCATGAAAGCGGCGGCTTCAAGGTGATGCAGGAAAACCTGAACTATCGAGCCGAGCGGCTGTGTCAGGTGTGGCCGGCGCGGTTTCCGAACCTGGCGGCGGCCAACGAATGCGCGCGCAATCCAGAGCGGCTGGCCAATCGCGTCTATGCCAGCCGCATGGGCAACGGCGATGAGACGTCGGGCGACGGCTGGCGCTTCCGCGGTCGCGGCCTGATCCAGTTGACGGGCCGATCCAACTACCAGCGCTTCGCCAACAGCCTGGGGTGCACCATCGAGGAAGCGGCCCAGCGGGCGGAAACCCCGCGCGGTGCCGGAGAAAGTGCCGCGTTCTTCTGGTCGGCCAACAGCCTGAATACCCTGGCCGACACCTGGTCCATCGATGCCATGACACGCAAAATCAACGGCGGCACCGCGGGCGCGGCGGAGCGCCGCCACCTGTGCGACGCTGCCCTCGCCGCGATCGGAGAATAGAATGTTTGCAGCCTTACTGCCGCTCGTCCTGGGCCTGGCTCCGCAACTCGCGGGCATGATCTTCGGATCGAAAGGCGGAGAGGCCGCCGATCAGGTCCTGGGTATCGTCAGGAACGTGGTCGGCGTCGATCCCACCACGTCGGAGGGCGCCACCGCCGCGATCGCCGCCATCCAGGGCAACCCTGACGCGGCGCGGGAGTTGCAGTCGAAGCTCGGCGAACTGCATCTGCGCATGCTGACCGAGCAGAACCGGGAACTGGACCAACAGCGCGAGGACGCACTGAAAGAGCTGCAAAGCCGGTTGGCCGATGTCGGTTCCGCGCGCGCCCATACCGTGGCCCTGGCCGGAACCAACAGTTTCCTGGCCTATGGCAGCATGATCCTGTCGGGCCTCATTCTGATCGGCTTTTCGACTATGCTGTATATCGTGCTGACCAGCCAGATGCCCCAGGACAACGCCGCCCTGGCCAACGTTCTGCTCGGCACACTCGCCGCGATGGCAACCCAGGTTGCCAACTACTGGCTGGGATCGAGTTCAGGCAGCGCCGCGAAGAACTCGGCACTGGCCGGGGCGCAGACCGCACTCGCCAACAGCGTACCGGCGGACCTGGCACGCTCGGTTGGTCCCAGCGAGCCGTCCAGTCGTTTCTAGTACGTCTGACTGGACATTGCGCCCCGGGTCCCGACGGAGAAATCGGACGTGTCTGATGCACGCAAGCAGGCGGCCATTCTTGGGAGAGGTGGACGAACCTGCCAACATTGTCGTTGCCGGGCGTGCCCATCACCGTCACGGCAGGGTGTGACCTCACCGTCATGGCCCGGGCTTGACCCGGCAATGACCGTGACGGGAAGCCAGTCCGTCTCGTTGGAAGCCTAACCTCGGTTCCCGCTGGCAAGATGGGTCGTGCCTGCCATCCGCAAACAGATTTGCTTGCCCGGAAACGTGTATCTCAGACCGGCTCGGTATCCAGCGCATAGCCCGCGGTGCGCACGGTGCGTACCACGTCCAATTCCCCCTCCCCGTTCAGGGACCGGCGCAGGCGGCGGATATGCACATCGACGGTGCGCGGCTCGACATGGATATCGGGGCCCCAGACCGCATCGAGCAACTCCTCTCGAGAGAAAACCCGTCGCGGATGCTGGATGAAGAATTCCAGCAACCGAAACTCGGTCGGTCCCAGATGCAGGCGCCTTCCGTTGCGCGTCACCCGATGGGCTGCCAGGTCCATCTCGATATCGTGGAAGGTGATCTGCCCCTTTTCCGGCATCGCGCCGGAACGGCGCAGCAAGGCCCGCATGCGCGCGATCAGGAAGGCGATGCTGAATGGTTTGGTGATGTAATCGTCGGCGCCGGTGTCCAGGCCACGCACCGCGTCCTGGTCCTCGGCCCGCGCGGTTACCATGATCACCGGCAGGTTACGGGTTTCCGGCCGACGCCGGATCTGGCGGCAAACCTCGATCCCGGATAGCGTCGGCAGCATCCAGTCCAACAGGACCAGATCCGGCTTGGCTTCGGCGATACGGGTCAACGCTTCCTGGCCGTCGGTCGCTTCGTCAACCCGGTAGCCCTGCTTTTCCAGATTGTAACGCAGCATGGTAACGAGCGGCACCTCGTCCTCCACGATCAGGATCAGCGGCTTGGTGAGGCTGGATATACCGTCGGGCATCATGATTCTCCCGTGTCTTGACAGCCGGCCGACGCAACGCCGGAACGTGGAAAGGCCGGTCGTCCGGCCGATCGTTGGTTTCGCGGCCGAACGTCCCACCTAGCTGATATGTGGATCGGTCGCTGGTTGCTGTAATATCGGTCAGATAACGAACGATCAGGCATCGCGCGAACGGATGACGGCATAGGCCGAGTTGTCGCCTTTCGGACGCGCATCGGTCAGGACTTCGCCGCTGACGGCATAATAGATGGTCTCGGCGATGTTGGTGGCGTGATCGCCGATCCGCTCCAGGTTCTTGGCGATGAACAGAAGATGCGTGCAGGGGGTGATGTTGCGCGGATCTTCCATCATGTAGGTGATCAGTTCGCGGAACAGCGCGGTGTAGATATCGTCGATATCCACATCCGACTGCCACACCCGGATCGCGGTTTCCGTGTCATTGCTGGCAATCGCGTCGATGATGGATTTAAGCTGCGACTGCACCAGCCGCGCCATGTTCGCCAGGCCCGCCAGGCTGTAGGGCGGCGTAAACTGCGACAGCACGATGCTGCGCTTCGCGACATTGGCTGCATAATCGCCGATACGCTCGATATCGCCCGTCATCTTCAAGGCAGCGACGATGTGGCGCAGATCGCCCGCCATCGGCTGGCGCAGGGCCAGCAACCGGATCACGAATTGTTCGACATCCCGCTCCAGCGCATCGACCTTCGTGTCGTCCTCGACCGCTCGGCCTGCCGCGTCGGTATCGCGATGCAGCACCGCGTTCGTGGCATTGGCGAGCTGGCTTTCGACGATGCCGCCCATCTGCGACATCATGTCGCGCAGGCGTTTCAGTTCAATATCAAAACTCTTGACCAGATGTTCCGGAGCGTCGGACATGGGCGATTATCCTTTCTGGCTCAGCCGAACCGGCCGGTCACATATTCCTGGGTGCGCTTCTCCTTGGGCGAGGTGAAGATCTGCGCGGCGGGCGCGCATTCGACCATTTCGCCCAGATAGAAGAACGCAACCTGATCAGCGCAGCGCGCGGCCTGCTGCATGTTGTGGGTCACGATCGCGATGGTGAAATCGACCTTCAACTCGTCGATCAGTTCCTCGATCTTCAGGGTGCTGATCGGGTCCAGCGCGCTGGTGGGTTCGTCGAACAGGATCACCTCCGGACGCACCGCGATGGTGCGCGCGATGCAAAGCCGCTGCTGCTGCCCACCCGACAGGCCCATGGCGGACGCAGACAGCCGGTCCTTGACCTCACCCCATAGAGCGGCACGGGTCAACGACCACTCAACCCGCTCATCCATCGCCGACTTCGACAATTTTTCGTGCAGCTTCACGCCGAACGCGATGTTCTCGTAGATGGTCATCGGGAACGGGGTGGGCTTTTGGAACACCATGCCGATGCGAGACCGCAGCGCGTTGATGTCCACCTTCGGATCGATGATGTTGACCGTGTCCATCATCGCCTTACCGGTCGCACGCTGCCCGGGATACAGGTCGTACATGCGGTTCAGCACGCGCAGCAGGGTGGATT
Organism: Asaia bogorensis; assembly: GCA_945871455.1. Lineage (GTDB taxonomy): Bacteria > Pseudomonadota > Alphaproteobacteria > Acetobacterales > Acetobacteraceae > Rhodopila. The sequence continues at coordinate 638 of CAMBXJ010000338.1, read as the reverse complement.
TGCCGCAGCCGGACGGGCCGATCATGCCGGTCACCTGCCGGTCCGGCAGATCCAGCTTGATGCCCTTCAACGCGCGATTGTCGCCGTAAAAGAAATCCAGCTCGCTGATCGCGATGCGGGGCTTGTTCAGGCTTGTCGCCGCGCGGGCCTGCACGCCGCCGAAGCTTTGCGTCGCTGTCGAAGGGGCGCCCGCCTGGGGCTGCTCGGTGGTTTGGCTCATGATGACCTCATTTGCCGCCGCGCAGAACGACGCGGGCGATGATGTTGATGGCAAGCACGCCGAACGTGATCAGAAGCGCACCGGCCCAGGCCAACTGGACCCAGTCCTCGAACGCCGATCCGGCATATTGGTAGATGGTTACAGGCAGGCTGGCCATCGGCTTGGACAGATCAAGCGACCAGTTCAGGTTGCCGAGGCTGGTGAACAGCAGCGGCGCGGTTTCCCCCGCCACCCGGGCGATGGCCAGCAGCACGCCGGTCGCGATCCCTTCGCGCGCGGCACGATAGCAGACCAGGGTGATCATTTTCCACTTGGGCGCGCCCAGCCCGATCACCGCTTCGCGCAAGGTGTTCGGGATCAGCCGCAGCATATCCTCCGTCGTGCGCACCACGATGGGGATCACGATCACCGCCAGCGC
>CAMBXJ010000337.1 GCA_945871455.1 Asaia bogorensis | reverse complement strand
CGGTCTATGCCAGTTCCCTGGCGGTGAACGGCCAGCAGCGCCATTTCGGCGACCGCCCGGTGACCGAGGACGACCTGCATCGCGGCGACTACCAATACGCGATGCACAAAAGCTTCAACGAATGGCAGGCGAAGGACTATGTCGCCAAGCACGGCATGGTGATCACCGGCGTGCGTCCCGCCAACGTGACGGGTCCGGACAAGGTGCGTGGCTCGGTCGACCATGTGAATGTGATCACCCGCCCGGCCCGGGGCGAAGCGATCACCTTCCCCTTCGCCGATGCGATGCGCTGCCCGATCCATGTCGACGACATCGCGGAAGTGTTCGTCCGCGTGCTGCTGGCCGACAAGCCGAAGCACCAGATCTACAGCTCCGGCGGTCAGGTCGTCAGCATGGGCGAACTGGCGGCGATCGTGCGCGGCTACCTGCCGGACGCGAAGATCACGTTTGAAAAGGAGACCGGCGGCAAGGAAAGCTCCGGCAACTACCTGATCGACAACACCCGCCTGGTCAGCGAATTCGGCGTGCAATACCGCCCGTATCGCCAGCGCGTGCTGCAGATCATCAACGAGGTCCGTGCCGACCAGGGCTTGCCGCCCATCGCCGGCTGACGCTGTTCTCGGAACGCCCGTCCCGGTTTCCACAAGACGCGGAGAACGGGGCGGGACCACGGAGCCGGACCGCCGCCATCGGGCGTTCGACCGGCCGCGCGGACCACCGATCGAACGACACCGGGACGGGGAGCCGACTCCGCATCGCTTCTGCTATCCAGGGCGCGTGACCGATCCTGTTCTGGCCCTGCTGGTCGTCATCATCCTCGTCCTGTTCCTGCTGGGCGCGGCCAGCGCCGCCTTGCCGGCAACCGCCCGCCAGGCGACCGGCTTCATCGCCGCCGGTGCGTCCGGGTTCGGCGCCCTGCTGGCTTTGCTGTCGCTGACCGTCGCCCCAACCGGTGCGACCTTGGAATTGCCGGTCGGTCCCCCGGGCCTGGCGTTCACGTTGGCCTGCGATCCGTTGTCCGGCTGCTTCCTTTTGCTCCTGTTCCTGACCGGCACCGCCACGATCGTCTTCGCGACCGAGACCGAAGCCACCGCCGATCCCGCGACGCTGTCCGGCCCGATGATCTGCATCGGCGGATTGGCGCTGGCGTTGCTGGCCGCCGACGGCATCCTCCTGGGCCTTGGCATCGCGGTGGCGAGCCTGGCGTTGTGGGCGACGGGTGAGCCAGACCGGGCACGCGGGGTGCAATTGGGCATCGGCCTCCTCGCCGCCGGAGCCATGGTGATTGTCTCGGCCCTGGGGGCATCGACTCTGGGGGCATCGACTCTGGGCGCATCGACCCTCGGTGCACCGACCCTTGGCGCATCGACCCTGGATGGTTCGGCCGTCGGCCTGTCCACTTTGGGCCTGTCCAATTTAGGCATGTCCACCTTGGGTGTTTCCGCCTTGGGCGTATCGACGCCGGGTGGACCGCCCGGGCCGGGGCTCGGTCAGTTGGCCGATCGCAGTCCTCTGCCCACGCATCTGGCATTCATTCTAGCGCTGGTGGCCGCGGGCGCGTTGGCCGGACTTGCCCCGCTGCACCGCTGGCTTGTCCGCGCGCCCGCCGCGATGCCGGCCCGCGCCGGAACCCTACTTTGCGGCGCGATGGTGCCGGTGGCGGTGTATTGCCTGCTGCGGACGGTTGCCTCCGGGGCCGGCCTGGGATTCGCCCCGCTGTGGGGGGCGCTGCTGATGGGATTCGGCGCCGCTTCGGCGGTGATCGGCGCCTGGATCGCGGCGCGGGAGCCGACGATGGCGACCATCCCGGCCGCGTTGAGCTGCCGACAGGCCGGGCTGGCCGTCATCGGTATCGGCCTGATGTTGTTTGCGCTTGCGATGGATCTGCCGAGCATGGCGCGGTTGGCTGTGGGTGGGGTGTTTTTGGGGGTGGTGGGGCAGGCGCTGTGCATGCCCGTGCTGACGCTGCTGAACGGCGCGGTGCTGAACAGCGCGGGTAGCCTGCGTCTGGACCGTCTGGGTGGATTGGTTCATCGCATGAAGCTGACCACGGCCTGCGTCATGGTCGCGCTGTTCGGGTTGGTTGCCTTGCCGCCGGGTCTTGGATTTGCGGCGTCCTGGTTGCTCATACAGGCCGCGCTGGCGGGCGTTCGCTCGGCCTCGGCGCCTACCCAGTTTCTGTTCGTCGGGCTGATTGTCGCCATCGTCCTGTCGGCGGCGATCGCGCTGGCCGCCGCGGTGCGTCTGATCGGGGTCGCCTTTCTTGGCCGTCCGCGCATGCCGCGTTCGTCCGTCGCCGAGGAAATCCCGCGTGCCGCGCGTCCGGTTCCCGTGGTGCTGGCCGGATTGTCCCTATGTGTCGGGCTGCTGCCGGGGATCGCCCTGGCATTCCTGGCCGGTCCCGCCATCCACCGCCTGTCCGGTGGCCGAGGCGAGCCCATGCGCGCGAGCCTGGCGCTGATGCCCTTGGAAGGCGACGGTGGCTACGCGCCGTTGGTCATCACCGCGCTGCTGGCGCTGGGTGTTGCGGCGACGGTCGGCGTGCTCCGCCGTGTCAGCCTGGACCGGCGCGACGGACCGGCCTGGCAGGACGGATTTGCCCGTGCCCCGGCCTGGCTGCCATTCGGCGATCCGCTGACCCAGACGGATGGGCGCGGTTTCGTTCCGGACCCGCCGTCGATCCGTGTCCCGCGTGTGGGTCGGATCAGGCTGCGGCGTCTGGCGGGACATGGGGCGGCGGGACATGGGGCGGGCGGACATGCGGTGCTGGCCCTGGTCGTCGGTCTGTTGATGCTGGTTGTCTGGATGCAGGCCCCGTGATCCTCGCGCTGTCCGTCGTGGCGCAACTGGTACATCTGGCGCTGATGCTGGCGGCGGTGCCGGCGCTGGATTGCGGCATGCGCTGGCTGGCGGCATGGGTTGGCGGTCGGTCACGCCCGCCACTGCTGGCCGGCTGGTGGGACATCGCGCGGCTGTTCCGCAAGCAGGTGATCGTCACCGAGGGCCAGTCGCCGATCACCGCCGCCGCGCCGGCCGTGTGTCTGGCGCTGACCGCCGCCTGTGCGGTTCTGGTGCCGTCCTTCACGCTCGGGATGATCCTGGCGCCCTGCGCGGACCTGCTGGCGATCGCCGGACTGCTGATCGCGGCTCGGGTCGTGATGGTGCTTGCCGCCTTGGACTCCGGGGCGGCATGGGGCGGTGTCGCGGCATCGCGGTCCATGACCCTGGCGGTGGTCACCGAACCCGTGCTGCTGGTCGCGGTGCTCGCATTGGCCGTGGCGGCGGGGGGCACCAACCTGGACATGATCGCCAGCATCCGCCACGAAGATTCGGTATCCGCCGGCGCGATGTTCACCGCTGTCCCGGCCGTCGGCGTGGCGTTGGCGGTACTGGCGCTGGTCGATACCGCTGGGCCGGCGGCCCCGATGGACCGGATGTTCAGCGGTGGGACGCTGGCGATGGCGAAACTGGCGGAGGGTCTGCGGCTGCTGGTCTGGTTCGACCTGCTGGGCGCCCTGCTGTTTCCCGTGGGGATGGCGCGCATCGAGGCCGGTCTGGCGGACTGGCTGCCCGGTCTGCTGTCCTGGGGAGGGAGGACCGTGTTTCTCGCCATCTGCATGACCGGTCTGCAAGCGGTGGTTGGTCGCCTGTGGCAGGCCCGGACCCGCTCGGCGTTGGGATTGGCTTTGGCGTGCGGGGTCCTGGCAATCGTGATGGTGCTGGTCGGGATGGCGGCGGCGTGACGTCGCTGTCGGCCATCGCCGTCCTGGTCCTGGCGGCGGGTTTGGCGCAATTATGCACCCGGCACCTGGGGGCCTTGGTGGGCTTATCCATGGTCCAAGGCCTGGCGGTGGTCCTGGCCCTGCTGGTGGACGGCTGGTTCGGGGCAGCCGCGGTCGTGTTGGTGCTCTCGGTCGTTCTGGTGGGGTTGCTGTTCGCCCGGTTGCCCACGCTGCATGCGGCGCCCGTGGTCGTGGGGTCGCCGGGGTGGGGATTGCCGGGGTGGGGATTGGCGGGGTGGGGATTGGCGGGGTGGGGATTGGCGCTGGGGACAGCCGGGGCCGCAATGGCCGCGCAGATCCCGGTTGTCGGCCTGCCGTTCGCGGTGCTGCTCGCCGGGCTGGTCGCGGTCGGGACGCGACGCGACCCGGGTCCGCGCGTGCTGGGATTGCTGGCGATGCAGCACGGGATCGTTCTGGCCGCCTGCCTGCACGGCGAGGCGGACGGGGTGACGATCCTGGTGGCCGCGCTGCCGATCGTGCCGTTCATCATGTTCGTATCAATGCCATGGCCGTGGCAGGGGACGTCGTCGTGATCCCGGCCGCTACCCTGGCCCTGCTGCCCGCGGCCTGCGCGGGCGCCATTTTTCTGCTGCCGCATGGGCGGGGGCAGGCCCGAGGGCGGGGGCAAGGGTGGGTGGCGCGACATGTGGCGCGGCTCGATGCCGGCGCGCGCATCGTCGTGCTGCTGGCCGGTCTGGCGTTGTTCCTGGTTGCCGACGAAGCCGCCTGGCCGGACCCTCTGTCGCTGCTGACCGCCTGTCTGGTGGCTGCCCACTCAGTCTTCGTCGGCCTGTTTCACGCTCGGCGCGGATCGCGATCCCGCTTGGAGCGCTGCCAGGACCATTGCGTGCTGGCCGGTCTGCTGCTGGTGGCCCTGGCGTTGGAGCCGCTGCTGGTCTGGCTGGCGCTGGTGCTGACCGCCGTGGCGGCCCGCGTCGCGGACAACCCCGGGATAGGGGACGCGGGGATTCGCGATACGGGGAGGCGCGTTGTCGGCACGCACGATGCGGTTAGGCACGATGCGGTTAGGCACGACCTTGGGATGCACGAATCCGAGATGCGCGAACCTGGGATGCAAGACCTTGCGGCACGCGACCCTGGGATCCGAGGGGCACGGCCGCGGCGCCTGGAAACCGCCCCCTCGGAGACGCACCAGTCTGGAGGAACCAACGGCGGCACCAGCCCAGGGAGAGACCCAAGCGGCCCGTCCGGCATCACGACAAGCGACCGTCGAACCGCCGGTGGTTCGGACATCGTCCCGGCGCGGTTGGGGTCCGGTCGGGACGGACTGGTCGCGGCCGCCGGGTGTCTGGTCCTGTTCGGACTGATCGCCCTGCCATCGGCGCCAACCCTGCTGGCGTTGGGGTGCCTGTTGCTGGGACAGGCCATGCT
>CAMBXJ010000336.1 GCA_945871455.1 Asaia bogorensis | reverse complement strand
GACCTTCCGCCGGGCCTTGAGGGCCGCCGAACCCATCAGCCAGGTCCTGAATGGGATCGGACAGGTCGATGATTGTCCCCAGCACGGGATCCAGCTGTTCGATCCGCTTGGATGGCGCTGTGTGTGCTCCACCAGACATGACGAAACCTCCTGTTGCGACGAGTCCCCCTCCCCTGCCGTTTCGGCCAGATAGCTGTGCTAGAGGGACCGCCTTGCCGGGTCGGTCATCGAAGCTGACCGCCGTGGCAACACGGTAGGCATAGCGAAAACCGTTCGGCAAGCGCCGGGCCTCCAACCGGTGACAGACGGTCGATCGGACGCCCTCGCTAAAAGACGATAGTTGTCTATCAGCCGTCTTATAGACGACAGTTAGACAACTGTCATACAGTTATTGTCTGTCTGACGACCAACAATCGGCAGTTGACAGATTGACGACTGTTGGTCATATATCTTCGGGTGGTAACAACCGATTCAGGTCCCGACATGCCAACAATTTCGTTTGCCAGCTCGAAAGGGGGAGCCGGCAAATCGACCTCCGCCGTGCTGCTCGGCACCGAACTTGCCGCGCGCGGCGCGGCGGTCACGATCATCGACGCAGACCCCAATCAACCCGTCACCAGGTGGAGCAGAAAGCCCGGCTGCCCCAGCAAGTTAAACGTCATCGGCGGAGTCACCGAGGAAACACTGATTGACACCATCGACGCAGCCGCCCGCCAAACAGCGTTCGTTATCGTCGATCTTGAAGGCACGGCGACGCTTATGGTCGCACAGGCCATGAGCCGCGCCGACCTTGTCATCATCCCGACCAAAGGCTCCGAACTCGACGCTATCGAGGCGATCAAGGTCATCAAGTTCATCGGCCGCCAGGAGAAGGTGTACAACAAGCCGATCCCATTTGCCGTGCTGTTTACCCAGACGAATCCTGCTGTCCGACCCAGGACGCTCAAGAGCCTTGAACAAGACATGCGGCAACAAGGCATACCTCTGTTCGGCACGGCACTTCATGAGCGCGATGCCTTCCGCGCCATTTTCTCCTTCGGTGGCACCTTGTCTGGTCTGGACACCAATGCGGTGAGCAATGTGTCTTCCGCGCTGAACAACGCCAAGCAATTTACCGCCGAGGTGGTCGCCATGCTGACGCGGCGTCAAGAGCCCGTCGTTCAGCAGGCGGAGGTGGCTTGATGTCCGGGACGCGCCCCAGCATTTTTGACGAAGACATCGATCTCAGCGGCTTTAAACCCAAAGCCGAGCCGGAAACCCCGCCGGTGCCGCCCGAGACTGTGCGCCGCGTGTCGGAGGAGGGGGGGTTCCCAAGCCGTGCGCCGACGCAGCCGTCGAAAAAGCCGGCCAGAGCCAAGACAGGCCGCATCGTGCTGCTCAATGCGCGGATCAGGGGAACCGCCCACGACCGCTTTCATGAAATCGTTGAAAGTGAACGCCTTCGCTACGAAGCGGGAGAACTCACACACCGCGTCACTCTCGGCGAAGTCGTCGAACGTGCCCTTGCTGCCCTGGAGCGTGAGATGGGGCAGGGGAGGGGAGTCTGATTAAGATTCGGGTCGATCAATGTTAGATCATTTTAAGTCGACTGTCGGACCACCGCTTTCAATCGGTTTACTTACTGAGTCCCTCTGGTGGCGACCGCCACCAGACTCCAAATTTTGCGGTCGATATTGTCCCCCGACGCTAGGAAACGAACGGCTCTCCCTTAGCTACGTGACCTGGGTGTGGAGATCAGTGGCGGGATGCCTCCGGACTGGAGTCTGGTGGCGGGTTACGTTTTGGCGATTGCCGGTCGGGATGGGCGGAGAATGATCCCGCGCTCGCCGACAGAGATGTTGGCTTCCGGATAAACGGCGCACGCGAGGTTCAGTGCCTCTAGGAAATGCGATCGGAAGGCCCGAAGCCGGGTGTAACCGGCGCCAAATTGGGCATGGAGTGATGGCCAACCAATCTCGACATCACGCTTCAGCGCATGCAGCCGGTAGGCAAGCCAGATATAGACATCGATCACCATAGACCGTGGCCCAATGGCCCTGAGAGCGCTTTCTGACAGTGGAACGGGGTGTTCCCGGAGGGCACGGTAGAACTCTTCGTTTATAAGCACGCGGTCCTGCCATAGGCTAGGCTGCTCGCTGAGCGCATCTGTCATCGTGATGGCGCCATCGACAAAGCCGCCGCGCCGCATGAGTTCGCCGCCGCTACGGTCAGAAAAGAACATCAGGGTACAGGCGCTGATCCGTCTGGCCTGCTCGTTTACACGTCGGTAGGTCTCGCCACCGATCGAAAGACCCATATGGCCAAGCCATATCCGCATGCTTCGTCCAAGAGCGATCTCTCGTGATCCCGAGCGGATTGCCTCACTCTGCAAAAAAAGTAGGATAAAGCGAGCATATGAACCGTAGGGCAGGCCAACACTTTTCTCATTGCGATCGACGCCTGCTTGCAACACCAATGTCAGGTTGTGGCCCTCACGACGCCAAGTGCTACCTTGCTGAGGTTTGTGGGGCAAGGAGGTTAGGGCGAACCCGCTGTAGGTAAAGCCCATCCTCTCGGCATCTTCGCTTAAGACCTGGAATGCAGCTTCGACCACTTGGCGTTCATGCTTCGTCACGGCCTGCCGCCGTGCCTCATCTACCCCGTGAAGCAGGATCAGTTGATGAACTTCCGCCATAAAATGACCGTGGCTGGTGATGGTTGCCCCGTCAACTTGGAGTCTGGTGGCAAAAGCTATTAGGAAGATATTAGATTCTCTAATTATTAGTGTGTGCCACAAGACTCCACGGGATAACCACGAGTCGCGCCACCACCCTCCAATACGGAGGCGCCACCAGACTCCACGACGGCGCAGTGGATATCTCTTGTTTGTTCATGGCTATCGCCGCCCCGAGTCGTGGAAATCTGCGCCATGCGACTCGGAGAGCATCAGGGTCTCTGGGGTTTATGCTGTCTCGGCTTGAGCGGCCTCAGCCGCATTATCGTTGGCGAGACCGCGATGGCTCGTGCTCCATTCACAATCCGTGCCAACCGGGATTCGGCTGGGCGGATGGCGAGCGTCTGTTCTCGTCGGCGGGACGCGCCCGTTGATCGTCACCCGCGCTTGTCCGAGATTTACAGGAGTTTTCCGACTGGTTACGCCGGCTTGCATTCTGTCCGAAGTTTGCATACGAATATCAGACAGGAGCTGTCATGAGTGCCCCCCCCTCTAACCTCAAGACGCAGATTACCGATCGGATTCAGGCAACGCCGGATGCTGTCTGGACGCCAGTCGATTTCCTCGATCTCGGTTCGCGTGAGGCCGTGGACAAAACGCTGCAACGCCTCACGCTCGCGTCCCATCTCCGCCGCCTCGATCGCGGCCTCTATGACAAACCCCGGCACAACCGGCTGACCGGCCAGATGTCCGTTCCCGATTACTGCCAGGTTATTCAAGCCGTGGCGCGGCGCGACCAGACACGGATGCTGGTCGATGGCATGACGGCGGCGAACGATCTCGGACTGAGTGACGCGGTGCCCGGCCGAATTGTCGTACACACCGATGCGCGTCTGCGCCCGATCAAACTCGGCAAGCAGACCATCGCCTTCCGCTCGACCGCGCCAAGCAAACTGTTCTGGGCAGACCGGCCGGGGATGCGTGTTGTCCAGGCGCTGCACTGGCTGCGTGATGCGCTCAGCGATCCCAATGACCGCCGCCGCATACTTCGCCGGCTGCGCGCAATTCTCGCCAATAAGGATCAGGGTCCGGTTATTGCCGCCGATCTCGCTACAGGCCTGCCGACACTTCCAGCCTGGATGCAGGCATTCGTGCGCGAGCTTGTAGCCAGTGACGCAAGCGACGATGCGCCGGATGTGACACGCCGCACTGTGCGCCGCACGGCAATCCGGCGCACGAAGCATGAAGCCGCGGGCGTGCTGATATGAATCCGGATTTCGACCGCCTGCTCTCATCCACCGCCGATGATCGTCACGGCCTCTTCCTCGCGACGGCCGCACGGCTGGGCACTACAGTGCAGAATGTCGAGAAGGATTTCTGGGTCTTCTGGACTCTGGATGCGCTGTTCAACGGCCTCGAACCCGGCGGCCCGCGTTTGCTGTTCAAGGGCGGCACCTCGCTGTCGAAAGGCTATGGCCTGATCGAACGCTTCTCCGAGGACATCGACATCACCGTCTTTCGGGAGGACATCAATGCATCGGCCTCAATTGCAGACCTGGAAACGCTGAGCCGAAAGCAGCGTGACAGGCGGCTCGAAGATATCCGCAAAGCATGTCAGATCTTCATCGGCGGTGCACTGAAGATACAGCTGGAAGGGCTGGCGTCGAAGCTGCCGGTCAGCGACGATCCACTGCACGTGGTACCGGACGACGACGATGCCGACGGTCAGACCCTGCTGATCCAGTATCCGGCGGTAGCGGATCATGATCCATATGTCCGGCCGGCGGTGAAGATCGAAGCCGGCGCCAAGTCGGCCCTCGATCCGCATACGCCGCTGACCGTGCGTCCTTACATCTCCAACGATCTGCCGGGCTTCGATCTCACGGTGCCGAACGTCACGACGGTTGATCCTGTACGGACCTTCTGGGACAAGATTCTGATCCTGCACAGTCTGCGGCGGTCGTTCGAAGACCGCGGCGTGCTGCGCGGCGGGGGACAACGTGTGTCGCGGCACTATTACGACGTGGACCGGATGCTGCGGACGGAAACCGGCCAGCGGGCGGCAACTGATCTGGCGATGGCCGTGGACTGCGGACGCCATGAGCGCATGTTCTTCAAGCGCGCCGGCCAGGACACGGCCGTCCCGGGCAGCTTCACACTCGTGCCGCCGCCGGCCATGCTTGATCTGCTGCGCGCCGACTATCAGGCGATGGCGGTGATGATCTTCGGCGACGTGCCGGCCTTCGACGCGGTGATCGCAAACATCGCCGCTCTAGAAGCTGCGGTGAACCGATGAACCAGACCTCGACCAACGTCATTGGAAGCAGGGCAGGGGGGCCGCACGCCATCACTGTCCGCGAAGTGCTCCGTCTGCTGTGGGAGGCTGACCGCTACCCGATCCTCGGCAATCACGACGCGCGCGAAGCCACCGCACTTGAGCGGGACGCGCTCACCAAAGCCGCGACTGCCGTACCATCACCGGATGACCCGCCGGAATTCGCCGGCTGGCTGGCGGCACTCCAGGATCAGTCGCTGCCG
>CAMBXJ010000335.1 GCA_945871455.1 Asaia bogorensis | reverse complement strand
ACCGACGGTCCCGGTCTGAAGTGTTACCAACGTGCCCGCTTGTAGACACTTCGAACCCACCAGGGGCTACGGCCCCTGGACCGCGATCAATTGGGTCAGGGGGGAAAGGGGGCCGACACGGACGGTGAAACGACACGGTTGGCCCCCTTTCCCCCTGACCCAATAAATGGCATCCAAGGCCCAGCCTTGGTGGGGGTCGAGGGGGCAAAGCCCCGCGCGGGGTTTGGGGCGGAGCCCCGAGCCTTTCTCTCCTCCCCCCGATTGCCCCGCCAAATGACGCCGTTACCGTTGCTCGTCACCTCACTTGTCCTGGGCGATCAGGCCGCGCACGAACCAGCGCTGCATGAAGATCACCAACAGCAACGGTGGCAGCATGACCAGCAGGGCCGCGGCCATCGCCACATTCCAATCCGGCGTGCCCCCACCGGTGGTGGCCGACATCGGGGTCAGCCGCTGCAAGGCGGTCACGGCGGTCTCGTAGGTGGGGTCGGTGGTAACCAGCAAAGGCCACAGATACTGGTTCCAGGCATAGATGAACATGATGGTCGCCAGCGCCGCCATGTTGGTCTTCGACAGCGGCAACAGCATGTCCCACAGGAATCGCAATGGTCCGGCGCCATCCATCTTCGCCGATTCCACCAGTTCCTCCGGGATGGTCAGGAAGAACTGCCGGTACAGGAATGTGCCGGTCGCGGTCGCCACCAGGGGCAGCACCAGGCCGGTATAGGAATTCAGCAGGTTCCACTCCAGCGCCAGTTCGGACCCGGTGACCCAAAGCCAAAGATCGCCGATGCCGACCGTGTTCAACAGGGTCTGATACGGCGACAGCACATTCGCCGCGACCGCATAGGTGGGGACGATACGGACCTCCAACGGCAGCATCAGGGTCACGAAAATCCCCCAGAACACGATCATGCGCACCCGGAACTGGAAGAACACGATGGCAAAAGCGGTCAGCGCCGCCAGCACGACCTTGCCGATGGTCACCCCGATCGCCATCGTCAGGGAGTTCAGCAGCTTGCCTTGCAAACCCGCCCGCGCCCAGGCCTCGGCCACATTGTTCCAAAGGGAACCACCGGGCAACATAGGCATCGGCACCGCATTGACCTCCGCCAGGGTCAAGGTGGACGCGACGAACACCAGCCACAGCGGCAGGACCGCCAGCACGACGCCGCTGAGGAGAATGACATGTGTCACGGCATTCAGGATCGGCGTGCGTTCGATCATCGCCCCAAGCTCATCGGTAATGCACCCGCCGCTCGATAAAGCGGAACTGCACGAAGGTCAGCGCCATGACCAGCAGCATCAGCACGATCGACTGCGCCGCCGCGCCCGAATAGTCCAATCCCTTGAATCCGTCGAAATAGATTTTGTAGACCATCAGGTTGGTGGCCTTGGCCGGACCGCCGCCGGTCATGATGTCGACAATGCCGAAACTGTCGACGAAGCTTTCGGTCAGGTTGATCACCAGCAGAAAGAAGAAGGTCGGTTGCAGCAAGGGCAACTGGATGTCGCGCATGCGGCGCAACACCCCTGCCCCATCCATGGCCCCGGCCTCCACCAGCGCACGAGGGATCGCCTGCAACCCGGCCAGCAGAAAGATGAAGTTGTAGGACACGTATTTCCAGGAATAGCAGACGACGATGGTCAGCATGGCCTGGTTGCCGTTCATCGACGGGTTCCACAATCCGGGCGACATCTGGTTCAGGAACGCCAGTATTCCGGCTTCCGACGCGAAGATGAAGCGAAACGCCAGACCGGCGGCCGGGGCGGCCACGGCGTATGGCCAGATCGTCACGAACCGATAGGCGCGATAGCCGGACAGTTGTCGGTCGGTGAACAGCGCCAGCAGCAGCGCCACGCCCATCGCCAGGGTCGTCGCGGCCGCGGCGAAGAACACGCTGCGCCCGACCGAGGCCCAGTAAAGCGGGTCGCCGAACACCGCGGCGAAATTTTCGAACCCCACAAAGGTGCTGCCGCCGCCCCAGGGCTGCTCCAGCGTAAAGGCCCAGACCAGCGCGGCGCCGGTCGGCCAGTAAAAGAAGGTAAAAACCAGCAGCACCTGCGGCGCGATCAGCGCGTAGGGAAGCCACCTGCTTTTGAAGACCGCGCGTCGTTCCATGACCGGCGGACGCGGGAAGGCAAGTGCCTCGCCCGCGTCCCGTTTCCGTTACGGAAGGGTCTTGCCGGCGTAGGTCTTCTCAAACCTGCGCAGGATCGCATTGGACCGTTCCACCGCCTGCGCCAGGCCCTGCTCGACCGTCATCTTGTCGGAGAAGATCGCCTCCAGCGCATCCGTGACTTCCTTGCGGACCTGCAGGAAGCCGCCCAGACGAACGCCGCGGGTCAACGGGCCGACCTCCGACGCGGTCAGAGACTGGATCGCCAGTTCGCGGCCCTTGAACGGGGGCTTGTCGTAGAAGCCCTTGGCTTGCATCGCGGCGAATCCGGTCTTGGTCACGGGAATATAGCCGGTCACCGTGGAAAAATACTCCTCGGATTCAGGCTTGGCGATGAAGGCCAGGAACGCCGCCGCGCCGCGGTATTCATCCTTCGACTTGCCTTGCAGCACCCACAGCGACGCGCCACCGACCAGCGAGTTGTGACGTTGGGTGCCGGCATAGACCGGCATCATTGCGACATCCCAGTTCATGCCGGGCTTGGCGGTCTTGGCAATGGTGCCATGACCGGCGATGGAAAACTGGCTCATCTGGCAGTCGCCGCTGGCAAAGGACTCACCCAGGGTGGCGCCGGTCGCGCGGGTCTTGATCTTGGCCCAGCCTTCCGCATGCCCGCGCTTGAGGTATTTCACGAAGTCGACAAACTTCGTCTTGTTGATCGTCAGTTCGGCATCGAGCCCGCTATAGCCATTGTCGCGGGTGGCAATCGGCAGGTTGTGGATCGCGTGGAACTGCTCCATCCACTGCCAGGTATCGAAATCAAACGCCAGCGGGCATTCCATTCCAGCCGCCTTCATCTTTTTGGCAACCACCTCCACGTCTTCCCACGTCTTGGGCGCGGCGGTCTCGCCGATCTTCGCGAACGCGTCCTTGTTCCAATAGAACATCGCGGTCGAGGAATTGAACGGGAACGACAGCAACACGCCCTTCGATGTCGCATAATAGTTCGAGATACCGGGGAAATAGTTGGACCAATCGACCTTGTGGCCGTTGTCTTCCATTAATTGCCGAGCGGGAACGAATGCGCCGGACAGCATGAGGTCGAGGGTGCCGGCGTCGAAGACCTGCACGATCGTCGGCTGCTTCTTGGCACGATAGGCGGCGATCGCATTCTGCACCGCGGCGTCGTACGACCCCTGGGACGTGCAGACGATCTCGAATTCGGTCTGACTTTCGTTGAAGCGCTTGCAAACGTCGTTGACCCGCTCTCCCAAATCTCCGCTCAGGCCCTGCCACAGGTCGAACTTCGTGCGTGTCTGCGCGTCTGCGGCGGCCGTTCCGCCCAGACCGCAGGCGGCGAGCATGACAATCCGCACCGCCCGTCCGATCCGTTCCCGATACAACATCGCCATCCCCCGTCGCGCCCGTTCCAATCAACCCAGATTGGATTGCGCTCCGACCACGGTCGAAGCGGGCGGAAGCTAGGGTCGAAGCGTGACAGCGCGACGCCAGTTTTATGACGGTTCCGGGAAACGGCGGTCAGCGAGCGTCCGTGCGGCTAGGCGGATCCGGCAACATAGGCCTTCAGACTGTCGACCTCCATGTCCTGCTGCATGATGCGCGCCTTCACCACGTCGCCGATGCTGATCAGGCCCACCAGGCGGTCCCCGTCCATCACCGGAAGATGCCGGAAGCGCCCGTCGGTCATTATCCGCATGGCTTCCGCGACCGTGGTTTCCGGATGGGCGAACTGCAAGGCGCGCGTCATCAACTGCCCGGCCGTCATTTCCAGGGTGCGTGCCCCGTTGGCGGCGAGGGAACGCATGATGTCACGCTCACTGACAATTCCCATAAGCTGGTCGGCGCGGTCGATGACCAGCACCGAGCCAATACCGTGCGTCGACATCAATCCCGCGACTTCGGCGATGATTGCCGTCGGGGCGACCGAGCTAACGCGATACCCTTTGTGCTTCAGAATGGCCGTGACCGTCATTGTCCGTGCTCCCTTCGGTGCATGGCGGGGTCACGATCCTTGGCGGACGAGGTAGGCAAGACGAGGGGGCCGGATCGCGCGCCCGCACTGGTTGCCAATTCAGGTTGCGCGTCCTTGCCCGTCCAATGCAAGCATTTCCCATCATCCAGCGTTGCCCGCCGTGGCGTGGATGTCGGCCACGGCCGGCGACGCCATCCGCCCGGTGAATCGCCCGCTTGGGACGAAGAAGAAAAACCTCCGCTCCCCCGCGGAAAGGGTTAGGGCTTGTTCGGTAACAACCGAGTCGGCTGGAGCGACGGACCGGCCTATCCCCGTCATGCTCGGCGAAGGCCGGCCATCCACGACTTGCTGTGCCGGTCGAGAGAAAGTCGTGGCGGGCCGCCGCCCACCATGACGGGGTTGGACGTCCGTGCTCCGAATGGAGCCGTTATTTCCGGACGAATCCTTAGCGCGTCCGCGCCCCAGCCTCCTGCCGCAAGGGCAGGGCAGAATTCCTCCCGATTTCGCGCTTCACATTCCCCCGAAACCGTCCATGAACCGACGCAGCAACGCCCCGAGCAGCCCGACATTATAGCCGCCCTCCTGCACGATCGCCGTCGGAATCCCAGCCCGCCCAATCGCTCGGCCGACCCGCGCGAACCCTTCCTCGGTCACCGTCAAGGCGTTCAGCGGCTCAAATTCCGATGCGTCGAACCCCAGGCTGATGACCAGCGCATCGGCGCGGAACGCCGCGATGGCGGCCAACCCGGTCTCGATCGCCGCCAGCCAGCCGACATCGCCGGTGCCCAAGGCCAAGGGCAGGTTCAGATTGCAATCCTGGCCCGGGCCGTCACCACGCTCATCGGCGTGACCGGCGAACCAGGGATAATAGTGGTTCGGATCGCCATGCACCGAGACGAACAGCACATCCGCCCGATCCCAGAAAATGCCCTGGGTGCCGTTGCCGTGATGGCTGTCGATGTCCAGCACCGCCACGCGATGCGCACCCCTGGCCCGCAACCGTTCGGCCGCGATGGCCGCGTTGTTCAGATAGCAATGGCCCCCGGCGCGCGCCCGGTAGGTATGGTGCCCCGGTGGGCGAGCCAGGGCATAGGC
>CAMBXJ010000334.1 GCA_945871455.1 Asaia bogorensis | reverse complement strand
CAGCGCGACCCCGCCGATCGCGAGCAACGTTACGACGGCGGCTTTACGCGGGACCGTCACGACCGGCCAATCATCTGGTTCAGCCTGGCCGCCAGTGCGTCGGCCAAGGTGTTCGCCGTCACGACACCAACGGCGATCACGACCGCCGCCCCTTGGATCACCGGCACATCCCGCGCGCGCACCGCATCGATCAGCAGCCGTCCCAGGCCCGGATAAGCGAAGACGGTTTCGACGACCGTCGCCCCCTCCAGCATGAACGCCAATCCAAGAAACGAATAGGCGACAATGACCGGGGCGGCGAGCGGCAGGTTGTGCAGCACCAGGATTCGAAAGCGATCCACCGCCTTCATGCGGGCAAACGCGATGCTGGGATCGGACCGGGCCGCCGCGACGGCACGCGCCGTGACCAGCGACAGCCGCAACCCTCCCAACAGGGCGAGCGTGGCCGCTGGCAGGACCAGATGCGCCACATCACCGTGGCCCGCGACCGGCAACCAGCCCAGCTCGATCGCGAACACCGCCCCCAGCATGAACCCTACCACATAAGATGGGGTTCCAGCGGCCAGCGCGCCAAGGGCGTTCGCGGCAGCGAGACCGCGGCGGGAAAGCCCGAGCCAGGCGCCCAGGGTCACGCCCAGCACCAGCGAGGACGGCCAGGCGACCGCCGTCATCAGTAGCGTACGCATGAGTGGCGCCGCCATCGTCGCCCAGACCGGTTGGTCGGTTACGGTCGAGCGGCCAAGCTCTCCGGTGGCGATGGCGGCGAACCAGCGCGCGAACCGCCGTACCGCATCGTCATCCAAACGGAGTTCGTGACGAACGTCCCGCACGGTTTCGGGGGTTACGCGCTCCGCGTCATAGCGGGCCGCCGCGACCTGGAAGGCGGTGTTGCCGGGCAGCATTTCGGTCATGACGAAGGCGATGGTGGCCACCATCAGCACCGCCGCGGCGGCACCGATGGCCCAGCGAAGGATGATGGCTGTCATGGCGTGCGATCACGCGGCGGCCCAGCGCAGGTCGGCGATGCCATAGGTCCGTTCGTACGGATCGATGAACCGACCATCAAGGGCGCGTGAGAAGGCGACCACCTGGTCGTACCAGCTATGGGGAATCACTGGCAGTTCGCGTTGCAGGATATCGGTGATCCGGTATCTGGCGGCGGCCTGTTCGGCCGGGTCGCCGCTCGTTCCATAGGTCTGGATCGCGGCTTCAAGCCACGCCGACCGCCAGCCAGCCGACGCCCACCCGGCCGCGGCCGGCGACACGAAATCGTCCGTCAGCGTGCCGACCGGGTCGGGCACCTGCGCGTAGCCGCGTGCCACCAGGGCTGATTCCAGCTTACCGGACGCGCGCAGTTGCGGGATCTCCTCACTGTCACCCAACCTGATGCGGGCTTCGATCCCCAGGTCTCGCCAATTCGCCTGCATGGCCTCCGCCAGGACCGGAAGTTCAGGCCGAGCGGCGTAGGTGAAGAGTTCGAAGGAGAGGCGGGTGCCGTCCTTGGCACGCACGCCGCCGGACGCGGGTTTCCATCCGGCCGCATCAAGCAATGCCTCGGCGGCGGCGCGATCGGTGCGCAGTGGCGGTGTGGCGGGATCACGCCAATACGCCAGGAATGGGGGCAGGAGCTGATCCGCGGCGGCGGCAGGGTTGCGCAGGATGACCCGGGCGGCGCCGACGCGATCGATGGCCAACGACAAGGCCTGTCGGACCCTCAGGTCGGCGAACAGCGGCAATCCCACATTCAGCGCCACGTAGCGCGCCCGAGGAATGGGCGTCGCCGCCACCTCGACATTCCGGCCACGCCGCAGCCGATCCGCCGCGGCGGGCGGCAGGTTGAAAGCGAGTTCCGAGTCACCGGCCTCGGCCAACCGGGCGCGGGTTTCGCCGTCGGGTACGGCGCGATACTGAACCCGGCGGATCGCGGGACCAGCGTCCGCGGCCTCGGTTTCAACGACGAAGGCTCCGTCGATTTTCGTGACGCGATAAGGCCCGGAGCCGATCATGGTGCGGACCCGCCCGTCGGCGCCATACGCGGCGGGTGCCAGGATCAAGGCAGAGGCCGACGCGAGATAGGCGGGCAGGATCGAGAAAGGTGCGGAGAGGTGGATCACAACCTCAAAGTCGTCGCTGGCGATCGCGGTGATGGGCACCCGGCGCAGCGCGTTGCCGGTCGCCGCGCGGGCGATGGTCAGCGCGTTCACGACCGAGCCGGGCGTGATCGGTGATCCGTCGTGGAAGCGGCGGGTGGTGCCGATCCGGAAGCGCCATGTCAGGCCATCCGGCGCAACCGACCACATATCGGCCACGGACGGAAGGAAGCGCCCTTCGCGATCGGTGGCGACCAGTGTCTCGGCCACCGACAGGCGTTGAAAGACGAAGCCGCCGCGCGCCGGGTCCAGGCCGCGCAGGTCCCACGGCGCCACGACTCGCAAGGTCCGGGCCGATGTGCCGGACTCCAATGTGCCGTACTCCAATATGCCGTACTCCAATATGCCGGTCTGGGCGAGGCCCGGCGCGCTGGCCAGTGCCATCGCACCCGCGGCGGAGACGAAGCCTCGCCGTGATAAAGCCGAGACAGCGGTCGGGCCACTGCCCCGACCAGGCGGACCGCCGCAATGGGTCGAACGAGCGGTCCGGTTGTCCGCGACCGCATCGTTCAAAGTCGGGTTGGCTGTCATGCGTGGGTCCGTTGGACATTGTCTTTGGATCGCGGAACAGCGGGGGATGGTCCGCGTAGCAACAGTCCTGGCATGACCCGCGCTCGTTATGAAGTTTTCGAACGTTCATCATACAGGTCGCGGTTGGAGAGAAAAGGGGTGCGCCAGCAGCGAGCCATCACCACGCGCGCGGACCTAATACTCACCGGACTGCTCGGAGCCGTGCGCTTGTGCCGAAGATCGATGCGTCGCCACGCGGGGTCCGAACCCCGCACAACGTCACCGCCGTACCTAGGGACTTGCGGAAGCCGCGTAGTGTTCTGAAATCACAAAGCCTGATTTGGTTGGTACGAAACCAGGCTCAGGATCAACATCGACACCTGCCAGGTGTGGATACCCAAAGCGCAGGGCGCGCGGGCGACCCTATCAACCGGTTAGGCCAGAAGAGCCATTCGGATTAACCCAGGTGTCGCCTGACCAGCCCTGCGTATCGTAATCGGCCATGCATTGGTCGACCAAGGCTTCCATCTTTGCCATGTCGCCGCCGCGCTGGGCGCTGGTGAGAGATTGCAGGCGTATGTCCTCCCACCCGCCCGCGTAATTCCGCTCATACAACTCATGCCGGCCGCCGAATTCGGTGCCGATCGCGTCCCAGAGCAGCTTCATGATCTTGATCCGCTCCTCATAGCCGATGCCGTAGGACCCGCGGACGTACTGGCGCAGATAAGGCTCGATCGCCGGATTGGCGAAATCCTTGACCGAGGAGGGCAGATAGATCAGCGCCGAGGTCACCGTGCGCTCGATGATGTCCTTGATGCGCGGATAGGCGTCCGGCGCGAACACGCGATAGGACAGGCCGGCTTGCAGTTGCGGCAGCACCGCGTCGCCGATCCATTTGTCGGGATTATGCACCATGGCGTTGGACAGCGACCAGAACAGGTTGCGCCACGCCACGACCTCCCCCAGCAAGGCCTGGTTGCCGCGGGCGTCGTCGCCCCCGGTGCAGCGCAGCGCCTTGGCCAGCAATCCGGTGATGAAATCCAGTTTCACCGCGAACCGCGTACAGCCCTGGAGAAGGAAGCCGTTGGTGAAGCCCGACCGCGGGTAGAAACTCAACACGCGGGCTGGATCGCGATAGATGAACACGTCCTCCCAAGGGATGAACACCTTATCCAGCACGAAGATCGCGTCGTTCTCGTCGAAGCGCGACGACAAGGGGTAGTCGAACGGAGAACCATTGCGTTCGGCGGCTCGCTCATACGATGTGCGGCAAAACAGTTTCAGGCCGGGCGTGTCGATCGGGACGATGAACATCAGCGACATGTCCAGGTCTTCCGTCGCGGTCTTGGAGCTCTGGCCCATGTAGTTGTAGTGCGTGATCGCGGCCGACGTGGCGACCACCTTGGCGCCGGAGACGATGATGCCGCCGTCAACTTCCCTTTCGACGCTGACGAAGACGTCCTTGGATTGTTCCGCCGGCTTGTGCCGATCGACCGGCGGGTTGACGATCGCGTGGTTCATGAACGGCACGGTTTCCTGGGCACGTTTGTACCAGGTCCGCGCGTTGTCGGCGAACGGACCATAATACTCCGCGTTGCCGCCCAGCGTGTTGGTATAGGCCGCTTTGTAATCCGGAGTGCGGCCCATCCAGCCATAGGTCAGGCGGGACCATTCCGCGATCGCGCCCTGCGCACCGATCAGATCGTCCCGCGAACGAGGCACGCGGAAATATTTGTGCGTGTAGCCGCCGGACCCGGTATCCGTCGGGCAGGTCAGCACGTCCCGCTTCGCCGGATCATGCAGGGCATCGTAGAGGCGCGCCATGGACCGGACGGAATTGCGGAACGCGGGATGCGTCGTGACGTCCGCCACCCGCTCTCCGTCGATATAGACTTCTCGCCCGTCGCGCAGGCTTTGCATGTATTCGGCGCCGGTATAGGGGCGGCGCTTGTCGGCGATGTGGTCTTCGGGTCGCATGGGCGATCTCCCTGGTATCGGTGCTGGACGGCCTCCGCCAGTGGGCCTTCGCCAGTGGGCATCCGCCAGTGGGCATGCGCCAGTGTCAGGTCGTGATCTGCGTCTCGGTCACCAGTCTGGCGGCTTCCGCTCCGCGGACCTTGGCGATGTCGTCCTGGTATTTCAGCAGCACACCCAAGGTTTCATCGACGTCGCCGGCGGTCAGTTCGGTCTTGTTCAGATAGGTCAGCGCCTGTGCCCAGTCGATCGTCTCGGCGACACCGGGTAGCTTGAACAACTCCTCCCCGCGCAACCGCTGGACGAAGCCGACCACCTGGGACGCCAGGTGGTCGGGCACATCCGGTGCCTTGGCCGCCAGGATCGCGCGTTCCCTTGCCGCGTCGGGATAATCGACCCAGTGATACAGGCAGCGCCGGCGGATCGCGTCATGCACCTCCCGCGTGCGATTGGATGTCAACACCACGACCGGCTGCGTTTTCGCGCGCACCGTCCCGAGTTCCGGGATCGTGATCTGGAAATCGGCCAGCAGTTCCAGCAGGAACGCCTCGAACGGTTCGTCGGCACGGTCGAGTTCGTCGATCAGCAGCACGGCGGGGGGCAGGTCGGGATCAATCGCCGACAGCAG
>CAMBXJ010000333.1 GCA_945871455.1 Asaia bogorensis | reverse complement strand
ACACTCATCGCGGGCAGCGCGGGGTGCGGCAAGACGATGCTGGCCCTGGAATTCCTGGTTCGCGGCGCGACGCAGTTCGACGAACCGGGCGTGTTCATGATGTTTGAGGAAAACGCCGCCGAACTCTCCGCCAATGTTCGCTCCATGGGCTTCGACCTGGACGATCTCGTGGCGCGGAAAAAGATCGCGCTCGACCATGTGCACATCGAGCGCGGCGAGTTCGACGAAACCGGCGAATACGATCTCGAAGGGCTCTTTATCCGGCTTGGGCACGCGATCGATTCCATTGGTGCGAAACGCGTGGTCCTCGACACAGTCGAGGCACTTTTCGCCGGCCTACCGAATGAGGCCGTTCTCCGATCCGAATTACGCCGTCTTTTCCGCTGGCTGAAGGATCGCGGGATCACCGCGATCATCACCGGGGAACAGGGTGAGGGGAATACGATCACGCGCCACGGCCTGGAGGAATATGTGGCCGACTGCGTGATCGTCCTGGACCAGCGCATACGGGAGCAAATCTCCACGCGACGGCTGCGCGTGCTGAAATATCGCGGCACGGTTCATGGCATGAACGAATATCCATTCATGATCGGTGCGCGTGGATTTTCTGTCCTGCCGGTCACTTCATTGCAGCTCGATCACAAGGTCTCAGACCAGCGCGTATCCACGGGTATTCCACGCCTCGACGAAATGCTGAGTGGTCAGGGCGTGTTTCGCGGCAGCAGCGTGCTCGTCTCCGGGTCGCCCGGCACGGGCAAGAGCAGCATCGCCGCGAAGTTCATAGAGACCGCCTGCCAACGCGGGGAACGGGCGATGTATTTCGCCTACGAGGAGTCCAAGGCGCAGATCGTGCGCAACATGCGCTCCATCGGCATCGACTTCGAGCCATGGATCGAGCAGGGGCTGCTTGAGATTCACGCGTCTCGCCCAACACACCTGGGCCATGAGCAGCATCTGGTGGTGATGCATGACCTGGTGCGGGCGTTCCGCCCGACCGTGGTCGCCGTCGATCCGATCAGCAACCTGTTCATGGCGCGCGATGACGCCGAGGTGAAGCCGACCCTCATGCGGCTGATCGATTGGTTAAAGAAAGACCAGATCACCGCGATTCTGACCAGTCTGACCAGCGGCGGCGACGCGACGTCGGAGCCAGAGGATTCGCAGGTTGGCGTCTCCTCGCTCATGGACACCTGGCTGCTGCTGCGGAACTCCGAAATCGCCGGTGAGCGCAACCGCACGATCTTCGTGCGCAAATCCCGCGGCATGGCGCACTCGAACCAGGTCCGTGAATTCATCCTGAGCGACACGGGCATCGATCTGGTGGATGTCTATGTGGGAAACGATCAGGTGCTGACCGGGAGTGCCCGCATGGCGCAGGAAGCCAAAGAACGCGCCGCCGCGACACTGCACAGCCAGGATCACCAGCGAAAACTGCGGCGGCTGGCCAGCAAACGGACAGCGATCGAAGCCCAGATCGCCGCGCTGCGGGCCGAAGTGGAGTCTGACCTCGCCGAGGTCGATTTCGCGGTCGCGGAACAAACGCTTCGGGACAGGAACACACATCAGGACACAAATGTGATATTTCAACGCCGCAGCGGTGTGACCAGGCCGAACGCCCGGGCGATGGAAAAGCAATGAGCGCCACCGCATCGGCACCGCCGCGACAGGAGGTGGGAGCCATTCCACGGTTCCAACTACGCCTCTACACCGCCGGCCAAACCGCGAAATCGGTCGCGGCCTTCGCCAATCTCCAACGCATCTGTGAGACACACCTCGCCGGCGAGTACTCTATCGAGGTCATCGATCTGACGAAGACGCCCCAGCTGGCCGCCGGTGACCAAATTCTGGCCATTCCGACGCTCGTTCGGCGTCTGCCTGAGCCGATCAAGAAGATTATTGGCGATCTTTCCAACGAGGAACGCGTGCTCGTCGGCCTCGACATCAAATCGCCCGGACGTGAGATTTCATGACAAAGCCAGCGACGCTCTCGACCGAGGCTGAAGCAATGCGGGCCGCCATGGTGGCGCATGCCTCGGCGCACTATCTCATGCGGCTCTATATCACGGGCTCAACGCGCAATTCCACGCGAGCGATCACCAACATCCGCAAGATTTGCGAGGAATACCTGGACGGACGCTACGACCTGGAGGTCGTGGACATCGCCCAACATCCGGAGTTGGCCGCCGGTGCGAAAATCATCGCGGCGCCGACCCTGATCAGGTTATCGCCACTGCCGGTTCGCCGGTTCATCGGCGATATGTCGCGGACGGACCGCATCCTTTCTGGTCTGGATCTCCATCCCCCACCGACGACGGCGTCGCCGGCACAACGTATCTGACCTTGCATGCATCTGAAGCCTCCCTCGCAATCGGCGATTCTCATGGAAAACCAGCAGCTTCGCGCGCGATTGGAGGAAGCGGAGGAGATGCTTCGCGCGATCGGCCGCGGCGAGGTAGATGCGTTGTTGATCGAGAAAGGTGCCGGGCCGAAGGTCTACACCATCGAAGGTCAGGAGGCTGAAACCAACCGTTTTCGCAGCGCTATTCTGGCGCAGGTCAGGGACGCCGTCATCGCCGTCGATGGCGAAGAGCGCGTTATCTATCTCAACGCCGCCGCCGAGCGGCTTTATGGGTTTTCCACATCATCGGCTCTTGGGCGGCCGTTGACCGACGTCCGTGCGTCGCGATGGCCGCATCCCGAAGACCAGGCAGCCGCGGAGGCCACGTTCCGCGCGCGGGGCGAATGGCACGGCGAATATATCCACATCCTGAACGATGGCCGCGAGCTGAATATCGAGTCGAGCGTCACCGCGTTGCGGGACAGCCACGGACATGCCGGTGGCCGGCTCAAAGTCATGCGTGACGTGACCGAGCGAAACAAGCATCAGAAGCAGGTGCTGATCTCGGAAATTCGCTACCGCCGTCTCTTTGAAGCGGCCCATGATGGGATCCTCATTCTCGATCCGGGCACCCGAAAAATCGTCGACGCCAACCCGCTCATGACACGGATGCTTGGCTATTCGCTCGGCCAATTGATAGGGAAGGAACTTTTTGAGATTGGCCTGCTGAAGGACGAAGCCGCGAGTCAGGAAATGTTCCGCGAATTGAAACGGTCCCACCATGTTCGTTATGAAAACCTGCCGCTTGAAGCCCAAACGGGCCGGCATCAGGACGTCGAAGTCGTGGCCAACCTTTACGACGAGGACGGCCGCCCCGTCATCCAATGCAACATTCGGGACATCACCGAGCGGCGTCGTAACGAACAACACGTGAAGCTGCTCATGGCCGAGGTCAATCATCGCGCGAAAAACCTGCTCGCGGTGGTGCAGGCGGTTGCTCATCAGACCGCGAAATACGGCGATCCCGCGACCTTCACGGCCCGCCTGGCCGACCGTATCGACGGGCTCGCCGCGGGTCAGGATCTGCTGGTCAGGAACCAATGGCTGGGTGTCGAAGTCGCGGACCTTGTCGAGGTCCAACTCTCCCATTTCAAGGATCTGATTGGCACGCGGGTGCTGATCGACGGCCCACCCGAGCTGACCCTGAACATGGCGGCTGCCCAGGGGATCGGCATGGCGCTGCATGAACTCGCCACCAACGCCGCCAAGTATGGGGCGCTTTCGAACCATGATGGACAGGTGCGCATCGGCTGGGAGATCACCACCGGCGCCCAACCTGAATTTTCGATCTCGTGGCTGGAAGACGGTGGCCCAAAGGTGGCGGCGCCAACTCGAAAGGGTTTCGGCCAGATCGTCATCGGGCGGATGGCGGAGGCCGCGGTCGACGGCCGTGCCGAGATCGTTTTTCGGGAGAGTGGGCTCTCGTGGAAGCTGTGCGGGCCAGCGGAGCATGCGTTGATGTCAACCGGACCACGAATTCTGATGAGGCCGCACAATGACACTCGATAGCCAGGCTCGGCGCATCCTTATTGTCGAGGACGAACCAATGCTCGCATACGCCCTCGAAGAGTTGGTCGTGGAAGCCGGTTTCCTGATCGCGGGTGTGGCGGGGAAACTTGAGGCGGCGCTCGCGATAATCGAAAGCGGCGTCTGCGATGCCGCCATCCTTGACGCCAATCTGAAGGGCGTAAGCGCGGGTCCCGCGGCGTCGGAGCTGGTGGTCCGCAGCATACCTTTCATCATCCTGTCGGGTTATTCGCGCGATCAACAACAGGCCGCTTTCGCCGGAGCGCTCCACCTTCAGAAGCCGTGCAGACCGGAACGCCTCATCCAGGCCTTACGCGACATACTGCCGGCTCAATAAATGACTACCGGCTGACGCCGGTAGGTCGTGGTCGCGCAATCGCTGAAGTATGACGCCATATTTGAGGGTGCCGCTCGTAGTGCGAACGGGCCTCCGCTGTTCCAGCGGATGTCGAATATCGGACTTGTGCCATGGCGGCGGTTCATGGGCGCGCGTGACAGGAGGATCAGCGGTTCAGGCAGGGGCCTTTCCGGAAGGACCGCTGTCCTCCCTGACCGATCTTTGGCGCTTTTCCAGCTATATACCGTAACGAATATGGAAAAACGCTGATATACAGTCGATCGTCCCAAGAATCTCCAATGTCGTGCCATGTTGGCTGGCAACGCGGCCGAGGCCGGCACGCTGCGGGACATGCTCAAAGGCCTCGCCACCCCGGACGGCGCGCTGATCATCATGGACGCCGGGATCGCTACCGGCCTTGCGACGGATTTATGAGGCGCTGGGGATCAATGCCTCGCCGGGAGGGATCCAGAGACTCACCGTCTGAACCCCCAATGACGCGGTTGTAGTGCCACACGAGCCGAAGAGGCGGCACAAGATACTGATAATAGGGGGTTTGTTTTGGTGGGTGCTAAAGATGGGTTAAGGTTGAGCATTCGGTGATCCATCTGTAACCTGTGAGGCATCGGATGGGTGGCCGAGCGGTTTAAGGCAGCGGTCTTGAAAACCGCCGAACGTGTAAGCGTTCCGTGGGTTCGAATCCCACCCCATCCGCCAATTAATTCTGTATGTCATTGGAAATATGATAGAAATTTGGATATCCTCCTTAACATCCCCTAATTGATCCCCCTTATCTATGTGCGAACGAAGGCGAAGGCCGACGACGGTAAAGCGACACTCCCTCGTGTCGCGCGGGTCCGACCTGGCAAATCGTGATCCGCTCCCCCGGTCGCTAACCACTGTCAGGTCAAGATCGGCACACCGCAGGAACTGGTCCACGCGCACCACGGTCGGTCAGCATCGACGCCTTCTCGGTGCCGCCCGGGTGGATGCAAGCCACGTCTTCGGACCAG
>CAMBXJ010000332.1 GCA_945871455.1 Asaia bogorensis | reverse complement strand
TCTCCGCCGCGCGAACGGAATTCAAGCACCTGGAATACTACTACTTCCACAACTTCCCGTATGAGCGGGTCTGGAAGAACAATCGCCGCCGGCATGAGGAAGTGATCCCCACCTGGCAGGTGCTGCGAACCTACGGCCCCGACTACAAGATGATCTTCGTCGGTGACGCCGCCATGAGCCCGTATGAGATCACCATGCCCGGCGGTTCCGTCGAGCACTGGAACGAGGAAGCCGGCATCACCTGGATCGAGCGGCTCTGCGGCCATTACCGGCGTTCGGCGTGGCTGAACCCGACACCGCAGAAAAGCTGGGGGCATGTCCGGTCCATCACCATGGTCAATGATCTGATGGAGGGACGGATGTTCCCGCTGACGGTCAACGGCATTGATGAGATGACGAAGGAACTCAGCCGGTAACGGATGGCGCTGGGCGTCGAAAGACGCCTTGCCTCCGATCAGGCCAAAGCCCAAAACCATCCCCAGCATCCAAGGGGGAAAACACTATGCCACGTCTGGAAGGCAAGGTCGCACTCATCACCGGCGCCGGCACCGGGATCGGACGCGCCACGGCGCAGTTGATGGCCGGGGAGGGCGCCAAGGTCGTCGTCGCTGAACTGAATGCCGCGGCCGGCGAACAGACCGCGCAACTCATCCACCAGGCCGGAGGCATCGCCATCGCGATCCCGACCGACGTGACCGACCCGGACAGCATCAAGGCGGCGGTCGATAAGGCAGTCCAGCACTACGGCGCGCTGCACGTCCTGCACAACAACGCCGGCGGATCGACCAATGTCGACAATACCGTCGTGGATGCGCCGATCGAGGAGTTCTGGCGCGTCATCAAGTTGGACCTGTTCGGTACCTTCCTGGGCTGCCGCTTCGGCATCCCGGCAATCATCGCCTCGGGCGGCGGTTCGGTCATCAACATGTCGTCCAACGTCGCGCTGATGGGTGTCCCCGGGCGTGACTGCTATACGGCGGCAAAGGGTGGCGTTTCGTCCATGACCCGGTCGATGGCGGTGGAATTCGCGCCCAACAGGGTGCGAGTGAACGCGATCGCCCCCTC
Source organism: Asaia bogorensis (assembly GCA_945871455.1). GTDB lineage: Bacteria > Pseudomonadota > Alphaproteobacteria > Acetobacterales > Acetobacteraceae > Rhodopila. Next base: position 4,216 of record CAMBXJ010000332.1, on the reverse strand, counting down.
CGCCACCATGACCGAGCGCGTCCGCGCCCTCGTCGCCGGCAACCCCGCGCTCGGTCGTCTGGCGGATTCCCATCTCGTGGGCCTGATCGAACCGACGGACATCGCCAATATGGCCGTGTTCCTGGCATCTGAAGAATCGCGCATGGTCACCGGGCATATCTATCCCGTGGACAGCGGCGTGACCATTTCGTGAAGCCGAGCATTTTCCGAATGCTATTCGGTTTCGCTTGACTTGATTGATCGCCGCGGGGAACCTTCCCCGTGAAAAAAAGCCGGATATGGAGGTCGTCCCATGCCCAATGACAGCAACCCGGCAAGCATTGCCGAAATGCCGCCGCAACTGGCGGCCTCACCGGAGAGCGCGGCGCAGGCTCGTGGCCGTTTCTTCAACACTGGCAATGCGTTCAACGTGCAGTTGCCGCCGGTGCCGGACCGCAGTTTCACGGTCGAGCCGAACAAGGCGCTCGATCCCGCCACCCCGACCGGCCTGATTGCCTGCGACATTTCCGCCGACCTGGGATGCGGGTTTCCCGCCACCACGCCGCTCGTGCTGGCGCATTACGCCCGCATCCGTGCCGGTGAGACTTTGACCACCGACTTCGTGGCCAGCGGCACCATCGCCTATGTCATCCAGGGCAGCGGCACCACGCGCTGCGCCGGGGAGGATGTTCGCTGGGCGCAGGGCGATCTGTTCATCCTGCCCGGCGGGGAAACGGCGACCCATACCGCGGGGGATGCGGACGCGGTGCTGTGGATCGTGACCAACGAACCGCAACTCGCGTTCGAGAACCTGCGGGCGCCAGCCCCGGGAGACGCGCCGACCGATGTCGTGCACTACCGCGCCGATGAGATTGCCCGTCAGATCGAACTGATCTACGATGTCGGCCGCAATGAGGAGATCGCCGGGTCCGCCCTGATTTTCTCGGCCGAACGGCAGGTGGCGACGCGGAATATCCTGCCCACCCTGACGGTCGCGATGAACTCGCTGCCCGGCGGGGTCGTGCAGCGGCCGCATCGGCACAATTCCGTTGCCGTGTCGCTGGTAATCAAGGGCGATCGTTGCTTTTCCATGATTGATGGTCGGCGAAAGGACTGGGCGCCCTGGGCCACCACGATCACCCCGCCGGTGTCGGTGCACTCGCATCACAACGGTGGCAACGAACAGGCGCTGTTCCTGATCATACAGGACGGCGGCATCTACTATCACGCCCGGGCCATGGGTTTTGAGTTCACCGACCACCCGGCGTAACGGAGGGCATTCGTGATGGCACAAACCGCAACCTCTCAGATCGCGGTACGTCCCCTGCATCCCGCGCTGGGGGCGGAAATCCGTGGTATCGACATGCGTGCGCCGCTGGACGCGGAGACGTTCCGGGCGGTCCATGACGCATGGATGGAGCATCTGGTGCTGGTGTTCCCCGATCAGCCAATCAGCGATGCGGAACACGTGGCGTTCACCCGAAATTTCGGGGACATCGAGATCCACCACCAGAAGCTCATCCGCTCCAATCGGATGCCGGAGATATTCCGGGTGTCCAACGTGGATGACGACAACAACCTGATGCCGCCGGAGCATCCGACCGTGCAGCAGGTCTCGCTGGCCCAGCTTTGGCACACCGATAGCAGTTTTCGCACCCTGCCCTGCGTCGGATCACTGCTGCATGGGGTGGAGGTCAGCCGCACCGGTGGCGAGACTCAGTTCACCAACATGTATCAGGTCTACCAGTCGCTGCCGGACTCGCTGAAAAAGCAGGTGGAGGGGCGGCGGGCGCGCCACAATTTCGGCCACCTGCATACCCTGGCGAAACTGAGGCCGTTGACCGAGGCGGAAAAGGCATCAATGCCGCCGGTTTGGCAGCCGATGGTGCGCAGCCACCCGGTGACCGGGCGGCGATCGCTGTATATCAGCCCGATCTACAATGATGAGGTCGAGGGTCTGGGAACCGCGGAGGCGCGTAGCCTGATCGAGGATCTGACGAACCTCGCGGCGGAGCCTCGCTTCGTGTATCGCCACCGATGGGAAACGGATGACTTCCTGCTGTGGGACAACCGTTGCACGATGCATCAGGTCACGCCGCACGACCCAACGGAACGTAGGGTCATGCACCGTACGACGATCGTGGGAACGGAGCCCGTGTTGGCGGCGTAGATGGGATAGGCCGGGGCCGTGAACGCTCCGGCCGGTCTGTCCTTGATCTCCCGTGCGGCCGCCGGCCCTATCCCCGGGCCAACTTTGCACGCATATCCGTCGCTGGTCGGGGCGAAGTGAATTATACCAACCGGCCGAAACAATGACCCACGGTCACCTCAACCGCGTCATGGCGGGTGCAGACCCGCCATCCACGCCTTGCGTCGTCGCAACCCGGGAAAGCCGTGGATGCCGGCCGGAGCCTGTTCTCGGGCCGGCGCTTTGCCGGACCCGGGGGCCGGCATGACGGGGCGGAGTTGACCGAAGAGTCAATCTTTCCGACGGCTGGTATTACCCGTCCAGTTCGAACCAGAAATCCAGCATCTCGCCCTTCCGGATTTCGGCGAATTTGGTCATGACGCGCGTGCCGATCGCCAACTGCTTCGCCGCCTGCTGTGGGTCGGTCAGATCGACGCCCTTGAAGTAGCCGCCCAGCGCGGTGTCGGCGCCGTCGAGCAGTACATAACCAAAGGCGTAGGGCGGGTCGGGCAGGTTGTTGAAGGGTTCGTAGACCATGGTGAATGCCTCGATCCGTCCACCGGGGCCGACCTTCACCCATTCGGTCGTCGGCAGCAGCGTCTCGTCCGAGAACGAGCGGGGCGGCACCAGCACATGATTGGTCTTGGCGCAGCGCCGGCCGTAGATCGCGGCCTCATCGCGAATGCGCGTGTAGAACCAACTCGCGGTCTCCCCCAGAGCGTGATCGTAGGTGATGTTCCAGGTTTCCTGGCGTCCCAGCAATTCCATCGTTCGTATCCTTTCCCGAGACCCGTTACGGTTACGCCTCGATAACCATCGTGCCGAAAATCTGATGATCGCCGCCATTGCCGCTGGCGATGCCCAGCCGCACGCCCTTGGCCTGGTGATCGCCAGAGCGCCCCCAGACCTGCAAGGCCACCTCGGCCACCCGCGCCATGGCGGTCACGGCGATGGCGTTGGTGCAAAGTGTACCGCCCGATGGGTTCACCGGGATGCGGCCACCCAGTTCGAACTCACCGTCACGCAACTGCTGGATCGAGTCACCCGGTCTGGCAACGAGGCGCGCTGCATCGATCGAGTGGTACTCCGTATTGCTGAACGGCGCGTAGAGTTCGGCCACATGCACCTGCTTCGCCGGGTCCGTGATGCCCGCCATCCGATAGGCCTTCTCGAACGAACGGCCCAATGCGTAGGCATCCGCGTGTTCCGCCGTGGGATTGTTACCCATGCGGTCACCCATCCAGTAGGTCTCCGCGGCATGCCCGACACCGGTGATCCACACCGCGTCCAGGTTGTTCTCGCGAATATACCGTTCCGAGGCCAGCACCATTGCCGCGCCACCCGACGACTGCGGACAGCAATCCAGCAGCTTGAGCGGCCAGGAGATGTAGCGCGATGTCATGACATCGTCGATCGTGACGACCTTGCGCAGATGGGCCTTGGGATTCAACGACGCATGCCGGCGGTTCTTGACCGTCACCAGCGCCATGTCTTCCTCGGTCATGCCGTAGCGCTGCATGTAGCGCACCCCCGACATGGCCAGCATGTTGATCGTGCCCAGCGGCAGCGGTCGTTCGTAGCTGGGATCCCAGATCTTGTTGAGCACGGTCTGGGAATCGCCGCATTCGCCAACCTTGTCGGCACCGGCCGTCAGGACGACGTCGAACATGCCGGACGCGACGTGATAATAGGCGGCGGCGACGGAGGAGATTCCGGTTGCGCCGCCATTGTTGATTCGCAGGAACGGCTTGCTGCGGCCTCCAACGGCGTCGACGCCCAGACGTTCGGCGTTGCCGATGCCGATCATCGCGTCTGGCGACAGGGAGTAGACGACGGCCTGGATCGCGTCGAATTCCATGCCGGCGTCGTTCATCGCCAGGACGACGGCTTCACGCACTAGGTCGGGATAGCTGGCATCGTCGCGTCGGGCGCGGAATGCCGATTGTCCAATGCCGACAATGCCGACTCGATCGCCGCTCATGGACGTGCCTCCCGGCCGAAAATGACTGCTGCCTGATACTGCATCGCGAAGCCGCTGCCGGCCTGTGC